>NZ_JBIVVI010001490.1:0-1894 GCF_044757675.1 Kitasatospora sp. NPDC091257 | reverse complement strand
GGTCCCGGGTGGTCTCGTCGGTGGCCGCCTGCCTCCCCTGCCCGTTGACGACGAACCGCGCCGGACCGGCCGGAACCGGCGCTGGGGCCGGAGCCGGGACCGCAGCCGAAGCCGCGGGCGGCAGGGCGGCGGGACCCGGAGCGGGCGTCACCGGATCGGTGCCCGCGAACGGGCTGGCCCCGGTGCCGATGACCCGGGCGAGCAGCCGCGGACCGGCGGCCGCGTCCGCGCCCTCCTCCGCCCCGCCGACCGAGGCCCCGACGGCCGAGGCCCCACCGACCGACAACCCGCCGACCGACAACCCGCCGACCGAAGCCCCGACAGCCGAAGCCCCGACGGCGGCCAGCACCGGTACGGCGGCCGGCAGTTCGGCGGTGTCGGGGTCGTCCTCCGGCCCGTCCAGGGTCCAGGCCGGGGCCGGGTGCTGGGTGGTGTCGTCGGCGGCCCGGAGCAGCTCGGCGACCTGGTCGTACTGGTGGCCGCTGAGCCGCTGGAGCTCGACCGTGAGGTGCAGGCCCGGGATCGCGGCCTGGCCGGAGGTCGGCAGGGTCCAGCGGGCGACCGGGCCGGTGCCGCGCTCGGGGGCGCGGGTGATGACGGCGACGCAGGTGCGCGGGCGGGCATCGAGCAGGCGTCCGAGCTCGGCCGGGACGTCCCCGCCGGGCTGGTGGGCGCAGAGCACGATCTCGGGCGTCCAGGACTCGTCGGCCTGGCCCCGGCTGCGGGCCTCGCGCGGGCTGGTGGCCTCGGCGGCGACCAGGGTGGCGCGGGCCTTGGCGGTGCGCGGGCCGAGGGCGGCGAGCGCGGCCTCCAGGGTGGGGTGGCGGTGCACCCGTTCGGCGGCCGGTCCGCTGATCGGCAGTTCCTCGGCGAGGTCCACCAGGTGCAGGTGGAGCCGGTCGGCCAGCGGGCTGTGGGCCAGTTCGATGGCGAGGGTGCGCAGCACGTCCCGGGCGTCGTCCGGGTGGCCGGACAGGTGGAGCAGCCGGACGGCCTCCAGGTCGGCGAGGACCACCGAGCCGTCCGGCGAGGTGCCGAGGGTGACCAGCGCGGGGTACGGCGCGGCGGTCCGCCGGGCCTGGCCGGGGCTGAGCAGGTCGCCCGAGTCGGCGCTGCACCACCACACGTTGGCGGCGTGCGCGGCGCGGAACGGCGCGATCGGGGTGGCCGGGCCGGACAGGTGCAGCTCAATGGTCTGGCCCTGGGTGATCCGGGCGGCGACGATGGCGGGCAGCCGCTTGCCGCCGCGCACGGTGTTGCGGGCCATGGTGCGCAGGGCGCGGTCCAGCAGTTCCAGTCCGGCCTGGTCCTGCCGGGCCATCAGCTCGTTCTCGAAGGCGGCGGCCTCGGCGTCGGGCATCGCGATGCGGTGCCGGGGGCGGCGGGCGCGCTGCTGGCCGCCGCGCTTGTGGGCGACGGCGCCGACCATGATGGCGGCGAGCAGGACGCCGACGGTGGAGGCCGAGAGCGCGACGGTGTAGTCGTCGCTGGGGGCCGGGTCGGCGTGCGCGGCGGGGGCGGGCGCGTGGGCCGGTGCGTGCGTGGGCGCGGGCGCCGGGGCCGACTGCGGCGTGCCCTGCGAGGGTGCGCCCTGCGCCGGGGCCTGGTCGGCGGGTGCCGGGGCCTGGTCGGCAGGAGCCGGTGCGGGCGCCGGCGCCGGTGCGGCACCTCCCGCCCCCGGCACCGTGAGCACCATCCCCGGCACCACCACGTCCGGGTCCGTCAGCTGCTCCCCGTCCGGGGCCTGCGCCCCCTTGTTCGCCTCGAACAGCTTCGGCCACTGCTCCCCGTCCCCCAGCTCCCGCTGGGCGATGGCCGACAGGCTGTCCCCGGCCTGGACGGTGACGGTCCGCTGCCCGCCCGATCCGCCCGCACCACCGGCACCACCGGGCCC
>NZ_JBIVVI010001489.1:0-1898 GCF_044757675.1 Kitasatospora sp. NPDC091257 | reverse complement strand
GCTGGCGACCGTGCTCGGCGGGATGACGGTGGCCACCGCGCTCGGCGTGCCGCTGGGCACCTGGGTGGGACGCGCCGACTGGCGGATGACGATGTAGAGTTCACGCCCGGCGGTACCGGCCTGCGCAACCGCGCGGCGGGCGCTGCCGAGGGCGGTGCGCAGTCCAGGCAGAACGGCATGATGGCGCCCGGGTCCTCGGGCCACGGCAGCCGGAACGAGCGCGACCGCCGCAAGCGGGCCGACTACCTGCACGAGGACGAGGAGACCTGGACGAGCGGTACGCCGCACAGCAACCCGGACGTGATTGAGTAGGACGGCAACGACTGCCCGGCCACTGGGCATCCCCAGTGGCCGGGCAGGCTTGTTCGGGGCACGCTTCCCGGTCGACGGAGAGATTGACGAGGAGTTGTGATGGGGCGGACGAACGCGCGAGCGCGGTGGCGGGCTGCTGCTGCGGCACTTCTGGCGGCGGGAATCGTGGTCGGCCCGGTCGCAGCACCCGCGGTTGCCGATGGCTCGATCCGTGCCGATCAATGGCATCTCGATGCCATGCATGCCCCGGAGATGTGGAAGGTCTCCAAGGGGGAGAACGTCACCATTGCCGTGATCGACGGCGGCTTCAAGTTGGATCACCCGGATCTGGTCGGACAGTTCCTTCCGGGTAAGGACTTCAGTGGAAGTCCAGGTGGAGTCGGGTCCTATGCGGAGGATCACGGCACGCAGATGGCCAGCCTCATCGCGGGGTCCGGGAAATCGGCCGGGGGCAAGGGAGCCTACGGCCTTGCCCCCGGTGCAAGGATCCTTCCTTTGAAGATTGCGAATGGCTCCGAGCATGCGGTGGTTTCGGCTGACTTCCTGGACCAGATCGGGCAGGCCGTGACGTATGCGGTCGAGCAGGGCGCCAAGGTCATCAACATTTCGCAAGGGATGGCCGCTGTCACGACTTCTCCGGCCGATGTGGAGAAGTTGGGCAAGATCCTGGCGTGGGCTCGGGCAAAGGGATCGCTCGTGGTCGCCAGCGTGGGAAACTCCGGCGACAAGGGGAACATCGTCGAATACCCGGGCGGCCTGTCCAATGTGGTCGGGGTGGGCGCCTCGGACCGGAACGGCACAGTCACCGCTGAGTCAGAGCGCGGACCGCAGGTTGCATTGGTCGCTCCCGGTGTGGACATGATCGGGGCCTGTGCAAGTCAGACGGGGTACTGCAAGGGGCATGGCACATCGGATGCGACCGCCATGGTTTCCGCATCGGCAGCTCTGGTGTGGTCGTTGCATCCGGACTGGACGGGAAACCAGGTCCTGCGGGTGCTCATCAATACCGCGGGGAAGGCGAATGATGGAGCCGGTCGCAACGACCTCATCGGTTACGGCGCGGTGCGCCCGCGCATTGCGCTGACGGATCCTGGGGATCCCGGTGCGGCGAACGTATCGCCGCTTCCGGCTGACGCGGCCGTGCCGTCGGTGCCTCCGTCGCCTTCGGCGAACGCGTCGGCTCCCGCGTCGTCGGCGCCGAGTCCGGCCGGGAGCCCGACCGATGTCGCCGTTGGTGCGCCGTCGGCGCAGCCGGTGACGGGGAAGACGGCGGGCCCCAGCAGCACGCTGCCGATCGTGGGGGGTGTGGCGGCCGGGTTGGTGCTGGTGGCGGGCGTGGTGTTCGTGGTGATGCGGCGTCGGAAGTCGGCAGCGCAGGCGGAGTTGGTCCAGGTGCCGCCGCCGCCCCTGCCGTCGTACCGGCCGCCGGTGTCGCCGGAGGACAACCCGTACGCGAGGTAGTCGTCTGCGCGAGCAGGGCCGTGCGTGGAGGGCGCCAGGGAAGCCTGGCGCCCTTCGTGCGTGGTGGGGGCGCGAGGGGCGGTGGGGTGCGCCGGGGTCACTCGGGTGGCGGCTGGTGGGGTGGG
>NZ_JBIVVI010001488.1:0-1899 GCF_044757675.1 Kitasatospora sp. NPDC091257 | reverse complement strand
GGATGCGCTCCGCCTGCGGGCCCTTCGGGCCCTGCACGACGTCGAAGGTCACCTTCTGACCCTCCTGGAGTTCACGGAAGCCCTGGGCGTCGATGTTCGAGTAGTGGGCGAACACGTCGGGGCCTCCGCCGTCCTGCTCGATGAAGCCGAAGCCCTTCTCGGCGTTGAACCACTTCACGGTGCCGGTGGCCATGCTCTTCTCCTTCGCGGGGACTGATCGGGTCCCACGGGTGCGGGCCCGGAGATGATCGCCTTGGTCCGGAGAGGCATTGAGCAATGAGAACGCCCACGGCGGGTAACCGCGGGCGAGAACTTCGGAACCACGACTGCTTGATCAAAACGTTACACCGCAGAACATCCCGAGGCCAGGAAGTCCAACCGCGCGCGAAGCGGCGTGGTTGTCGCGCCCGCAGGCGATGAGGTCGGCGTCGACCCGCCGGACGCCACCCACCGGGGCGGGGCTCCCTCCCCGAAGAGATGCGGGAGGCCCGGAACTGGCAGACCCTTGGAGGAGATCCGACCTCCGAGGAGAGCGATGACCGGTGCCAGTGCCTCACGGGAACCGAGCGTCATGGTGCACATGTCGATCTCCGGTGCGCCACCGGTGGCGAACGTCGTCGCCGACACGGTGGGGCAGTCGTTCGGGCTTATCGCCGTCCCTGGTCCTGGCTCCGCGAGGGACTATGTCTCCCTCGCCGATCAGGTGGTCCACACCCGCTGGCAGGTGGACACGTCGGCGCCGATCACGGAGACCCCCGCCCGACCGGTTGCCCGCGCAGATGCCGGCTCCGGCCCGGTGAAGGTGGAGCTCGGTGGCAGAGCCGACGCCGTGGCCAAGGTCGCGGCGCTGATCCGCGCCCGTTTCCGCACTGGACCCCCGGCGGGATTCTCCCAGGCGTTCGAAGTGTGGCCGGAGAGTCCGCCGGACACCACAGACCGGCCATGACCGAAGCGGCCTGCGTGGCCGTACTCAGGTCGCGGCCGACGGACACCGGCGGCGACCGCGCGGGTCGAGAGCACCGACTCGCCGTCGGGGTCGAACTCCTGTCCGTCGCGTACGGTTCCGTCAGGGCGTCTGGACCGAGGCGCCCAGCCGGTAGTCGTGCGCGGTGAACGCGGCGGCGACGGCGAAGCGGTCCGCCCGGACGAGCGTCTGCCGCCACTCGATCGGACGCCCGTCGGTGTCGCGGCCGAGCCGGTCGATCGCGAGCAGCGCGGTGGTCGCGGGGCAGTCGAGCAGGATGCGCTCCCCCCGGCCGGGGACCACCGCGCGGATGCGTTCCCAGCCACCGCGGATGCTGCGGCCGCAGTGGCGTTCGAGCTCGTCGTAGAGCGAGGTGTGGGTGAAGTCGACGTCCAGCAGCGGGTGGGCCAGGTCCGCGGGAAGCCAGATCCGGTCGACGGCCAGCGGTTCCTCGTCCGCCAGGCGGACACGTTCGAGGTAGACCAGCGGCGTGGACTCCTCCAGTCCCAGGCGGGCGGCGATGACGCCGTCGGCGCGCCGGTCGAGCGCGCGCACGACGCTGCGCTGGACGGCACCGACCTCCTCGACGGAGCGGAACAGGCTGTACGCCTCACCGATGTCCTGCTCCAGGGGGCGGCTCGCGGTGAACCGCGAGGCCCTGCCGCGCTGAGCGGTGACGAGGCCCTCCTCCCGGAGCTTGCGCAGGGCCTCGCGGACCGTGTGCCGGCTGACCCGGTACTCGGCGACGAGGTCGTGCTCGCCGGGGAAGACGTCGTGGAACTCGCCCTCGTCGAGCCGGCGCAGCAGGTCGGCGCGCAGCTGCGCCCAGAGCGGACTGCCCGCGGCCCGGGTGAGGGGCCGGGGGGCCCTGGCCGCCGCCAGCGGCCGCGACGTCCACGCCTGGGCCGACCGCTGGCTGCGCACCAGCGGCGTGG
>NZ_JBIVVI010001487.1:0-1901 GCF_044757675.1 Kitasatospora sp. NPDC091257 | reverse complement strand
CTCCCCGCCGGCGAGACCCTGGTCTCCGGCCCCTACCCGATGGGCCTGGGCGTGCGGGTGCCGATGGTCGTCGTCTCCCCGTGGACCCGCGGCGGCGTCGTCGACTCCACCGTCTACGACCACACCTCCGTGCTGCGCTTCCTGGAACAGCGCTTCGGCGTCCAGGAGCCCAACATCAGCCCCTGGCGGCGCGCGGTCTGCGGCGACCTCACCAACGTCTTCGACTTCTCCGGCCGCAACCCCGCCTGGCCGCAACTGCCCGACACCAGCGGCAACCGCCAGAAGGTCGTCGACACCGGCAAGCTCCCCGCCCCCACCGTGCCCAGCCCGCAGACCTTCCCCCAGCAGGAGCGCGGCACCCGCTCCGCCCGCCCCGCCCCGTACAACCTGCTCGTCAAGCCCCGCCTCAAGGGCGACGAACTGACCCTCGACTTCGTCAACCAGGGCCGCCAGGGCGCCGTCCTCGCCGTCTACCCCGCCCCCGGCGAGGCCCCCAAGCACTACACCGTCGCCGCGAAGAGCCGCCTGTCCGACGTCTGGAAGGTCGGCCCCGCCGGCTACGACCTGCGCGTCCACGGCCCCGACGGCGCCCTGTGGCACCTGCGCGGCGACACCGCCTCCGCCTACGAGGTCTCGCTCTCCGAGGAGAGCGACGGCAAGGTCCTGGAGGTCGACGTCATCAACCGCTCGCGCACCGCCCAGACCTTCCTGGTCGGCGACCTCGCCTACGGCGACGGCCTGCGCGAGGTCCGCGTGGCGGCCGGCGACGACCGCACCGTCAACCTCAAGGTCGGCCCCGAGGGCTGGTACGACGTCGCCGTCGCCGTCCAGGGCGACCTCGGCTTCCGCCGCCGCATCGCCGGCCGCTTCCCCTGGGACGACCGCACCGTCACCGACCCCGCCCTCGGCCTGGCCGACCCGCTCGCCGTGAACCTCGCCCTCGGCGCCGCCTCCACCACCATCGACGAACCCGTCCTGCTGCCCGGACGCCCCGCCACGATCACCGCCACCCTCACCGCCACCACCGCCCTCACCCGCCTGGAGGCCCAGCCGCTGCTCCCGCCCGGCTGGAGCGCCACCACCGTCACCGCCGCGCCCGACAGGCTCGCCGCCGGCGCCGCCGCCACCGCCGTCTGGCAGGTCACCCCGCCCGCCCAGCTGCCCGCCACCGCCACCCACCGCCTGCTGGTCACCGCCCGCGCCCAGGCCGACAGCCGCTTCGCCCTCGCCGACGGCGAACTCGCCGCCCGCCCCGCCCCGGTGATGACCGGCCACCTCCTCGACGAGGACTTCGAGTCCCTCGCCGACACCCTCAAGCCCGAGGCCGGCGTCCTCGGCTGGACCGCCCAGGCCCCCAAGGGCTGGACGGTCGTCAACGCCCCCGCCATGCCGCAGGGCACCGTCCGCCTCCAGGGCTGGACCTTCCACACCAAGCGCGAGTGGTCCGTCCCCGCCGGCCAGGACCGCGGCAACTTCACCCGCGCCCTGGGCGTCGTCGCCGTCGCCGACCCCGACGACTGGGACGACACCGGCTCGCCCTCCCGCAAGGGCGTCTTCGACTCCACCCTGGTCTCGCCCGCCGTCGCCGTCCCGGCCGGCACCGACACCCTCCACCTCGCCTTCGACTCCCACTACCGCCAGGAGGCACCGCAGAAGGCCTCCGTCACCGCCGTCTTCGACAACGGCACCGAGACCCGCCTGCTCGCCTACGGCTCCGACGCCACCGGCAACGACAACGCCGGCAAGGACGTGCAGAACACCCGGATCACCCGCAGCTTCGCCGTCCCCGCCGGAGCCCGCTCGGTGACCCTCAGGTTCCGCATGTACGACGCCGGCAACAACTGGTACTGGGCCGTCGACCACATCCGCCTCGACACCCGCCCCATCACCGGCTGACACCC
>NZ_JBIVVI010001486.1:0-1905 GCF_044757675.1 Kitasatospora sp. NPDC091257 | reverse complement strand
CCCGTTCGGGGGCCGCCGGCCCGGCGCACGGCCCCCGGCCAGAGCGTAGGATTGGTCTGGACCAGATGGCAATAGCCGCGCGTACTGTGCTTGTTGACGGACTGTAGGCCCCCGAGCAGCGCAAAGGCCCGACGGACGGCCGTGGTTAGCCGTTCCATCGGGCCCCGTTAAGGCTCCGGAAAGGTCAGAGGTTCAGACTGTTGATCGTGTGAGCCTGGACGACCTTGCCGTGGATCTTGGCGTTTCCGCTGATCTCGTTGTGCACCGTGCCGGGCGCCCGATCGGGTCGATCCGGTGCGAACTCGTCGAGGATCGCCTGGAGTTCGGCCACCATGGTCCGGTCGTTGGCCAGCAGTCGGCGTAGCTTCGGCTCCCACTCGCCCTGTGCGCTCTGGGCGGCGACCTCGCGGCCGTCTTCCGGTGTCGCGATCAACTCGGCCTGGGTTTCGTCCAGTTCCTCGGAGACCGACTCCGCCCTGCGACCGAACATCGCGGCAACGCGCGGCTTGACCCGTTCCCAGGCCGAGGTGACCATGAGGCCGGCCAGAACGGTCGCGCCCCTTGTGGCGATCTCCGTGATCTCGGGTTCCATACCGCCCCCTTGTTGTTCGTGGTGTCGGCACCACGGTAGGGCAGAGCCGGACGAAGCGTCAGAGGAACGTCCTGCCCTCGCCCCGGTACGTCGGCACGGTCCGTACGATCCGGTCGTCCTCGATCAGGTGCAGCTCGGCGAAGCGTTCGCACAGCTCACCCGCCTTGGCGTGCCGGAACCAGACCCGGTCGCCGATCAGCAGGTCGTCCGCCGCGGAGCCGAGCAGCGGGGTCTGCACCTCCCCGGCGCCCTCCATCGGGTCGTAGCGCAGCCCGGCCGGCAGGTACGGCACCGGCGAGCGGTCCGGGCCGGCCGCGCCGGAGGCCGGGTAGCCGCCGCCGAGGACGGTCACCACGCCGAGGCCGGGGCGGCGCACCACCGGCTGGCCGAAGAGCGCGGCCGGGCGGCCCCGGAACGTGCGGTAGTTGTCGAACAGCTGCGGCTGGTACAGCCCGGAGCCGGCCGCGACCTCGGTGACGGCGCGTTCGGCCACGGTGGACTCCACGCTGCCGGTGCCGCCGCCGTTGACGAACTCCAGGTCGGCCACCTGTCGCAGTCGCCGGACCGTCGCCGCGCGCCGCTCGGCCAGCTCGGCCCGGGCCTTGGCCTGCATCAGCCGGATCAGCCCGGAGCGCACCGGCCGGCCGGGCACCCGGTCGCCCACCCCGGCGACGTGCCCCTCGTACGCCATCAGGCCGACCACCCGGAAGCCCCGGCGGCGCTGGACGAGCTCGGCGAAGGCGCCGAGGTCCTCGGGGGTGCGCAGCGGTGAGCGCCGGGCGCCCACCCGGACCCGGCCGCCGAGCAGGTGCAGCGAGGTGTCCAGTTCCAGGCAGACCCGCACCTCGGCGTCGCCGCCGCGGGCCCGGTCGATCAGGTCCAGTTGGGCCGGGTCGTCCAGCACCACGGTGATCTCGCGGGCGGCCCCGGGGTCGGCGGTCAGCTCGGCGAAGCCGGCCCGGTCGGCGGAGGGGTAGGCGAGCAGGATGTCGCGGACGCCGGTGCGGGCCAGCCAGAGCGACTCGTCCAGGGTGAAGCTCATCACCCCGAGGAAGCCGTCCACGGCCAGCGCCCGCTCCAGCAGCGCCCGGCAGCGGATCGACTTGCTGGCCAGCCGGATCGGCTTGCCGCCCGCCCGGCGGACCAGGTCGGCCGCGTTCGCGTCGAACGCGGCGAGGTCCACGACGGCCACCGGCCCGTCCAGGTGGGCGGTGGCGCGGTCGTACCGGAGGCGGTCGGAGACCGGGGCGGGCGCGGTCGCGGGTGCGTCGAGGATCACCATGGGCGCAGGGTGCCACACCGCGCTACCGGTG
>NZ_JBIVVI010001485.1:0-1907 GCF_044757675.1 Kitasatospora sp. NPDC091257 | reverse complement strand
TGCGCCACAGACAGTCATCTCGTGGGCAGATACGATCGCAATACCCTCACCACGGACGGGTGATACCGGGCGAATCGGTGGTTTCCGCCACAGAGCAGCGACCTGCGCCACAGACAGTCATCTCGTGGGCAGATACGATCGCAATACCCTCACCACGGCGTTCGACCTGGCAGTAGTCGGGCGCTCACTGGCCGTCGCGTACAGAGAGGTAACGACGATGACCACGCAGTACCCGCACCACCTTCCCAGTGCCCTGGAGGTCGCGCCCGAGGCTCCGGACCGGAACCTCGCGCTCGAACTCGTCCGGGTCACCGAGGCGGCCGCGATGGCCGCCGGCCGGTGGGTCGGACGTGGCGACAAGAACGGCGCGGACGGTGCCGCCGTGAAGGCGATGCGCACCCTCGTCTCGACCGTGTCGATGAACGGCGTCGTCGTCATCGGCGAGGGCGAGAAGGACGAAGCCCCGATGCTCTACAACGGCGAGCGGGTCGGCGACGGCACCGGCGCCGAGTGCGACGTCGCCGTCGACCCGGTCGACGGCACCACGCTGACCGCCAAGGGCATGAACAACGCGGTGGCCGTACTGGCCGTCGCCGACCGCGGCACCATGTTCGACCCCAGCGCCGTGTTCTACATGGACAAGCTGGTGGCCGGCCCGGAGGCCGCCGAGTTCGTCGACATCACCGCCCCGGCGGCGGTCAACATCCGCCGGGTCGCCAAGGCCAAGGGCAGCGCCGTCGAGGACGTCACCGTCGTCGTGCTCGACCGCCCGCGCCACGACGGCCTGGTCCGGGAGATCCGCGAAGCGGGCGCCCGGATCAAGTTCATCTCGGACGGCGACGTGGCCGGCGCGATCATGGCCGCCCGCGAGGGCACCGGCGTCGACCTGCTGATGGGCATCGGCGGCACCCCGGAGGGCATCATCGCGGCCTGCGCGATGAAGTGCATGGGCGGCGTGATCCAGGGCCGGCTGTGGCCCAAGGACGACGCCGAGCGGCAGAAGGCCCTGGACGCCGGCCACGACCTGGACCGGGTCCTCACCACGGACGACCTGGTCAGCGGCGAGAACGTGTTCTTCGTCGCCACCGGGATCACCGACGGCGAGCTGCTGCGCGGCGTGCACTACCGCTCGGAGACCGCCACCACCAGCTCGCTGGTGATGCGCTCCAAGAGCGGCACCATCCGCGAGATCAACTCCACCCACAAGCTCTCGAAGCTGCGGGCGTACAGCGCGATCGACTTCGACCGCGCCAACTGAGCCCCACCCGAGCGCGCTTCGCGGCCCCGGCGGAATCCCCCTCCGCCGGGGCCGCGGTGCGTCGCCGTCCCGCTCTCGGGCCCGTCGTCACCCGGCTATCCGGCGCCGCGCGGCCGCCGTCACCAGGGCCGCCTCGCGCAGTTCCGTGTCCCGGCGCCGCCGCCGGGCCAGCACCACCCGCCGCTCGGCGGCCGTCAGCCCGCCCCAGACCCCGTACGGCTCCGGCTGGGCCAGCGCGTGCTCGCGGCACTCCAGCAGCACCGGGCAGCGGGCGCACACCTGCTTGGCCTGCTCCTCGCGCGACAGCCGGGCCGCCGTCGGCTCCTTGGAGGGCGCGAAGAACAGCCCCACCTCGTCCCGCCGACACGCGGCGCCGGTGTGCCAGGGGTTGTCCTCGCCCGCGGGGGAACCCGCCGGGCCGCCCTGCGGCTGCGGCTGCGGACGGACGCCGGGACGGCGTTCCAGGACCTGCGCAGCGGCGACTGGCGAGGTGGTGCGGGACTCGATCGGATGCAGCACGGCCGTACTCCTGACGAGGCTCTCGGACACGGGGTCATCAAGAAGACCAAGAACCGCTCGAAGTTCCTGGAGTTCTGCCGCTACCTGCGCTCGCTGCACCCGATGGACGTGCGCATCGCGATCGTGGCCG
>NZ_JBIVVI010001484.1:0-1909 GCF_044757675.1 Kitasatospora sp. NPDC091257 | reverse complement strand
CCCGGCGCGCAGCCCCGGTCGGGCCCCGGTGCGCCCCTCGGCCCGGCCTCGCCCCGTTCGCCCCGGGGCCGCTGCCGTTCGCCCGGCCACGATTTCTGACCGGGCGTGATGTCCTGCTAGTGTTCATCCCGTCGAGAGGAAGTGATCTTCCGGGAAACGGAATCTCGAACAGGCGTCAGCGGTGCTACCAGAGCACGCCCTACTTTCAGTAGGGAGAGTCCGTGCGATCCGGGCCTGGCGCTCCCATCGAAGGGGCTCGTTCCGTCCAGCGGAACGGGCCCCTTCGTCGTGTTCGCCTTCCGTGCCCGCGCCCTCTTATCGTACTTTCGGGCTCGAAACCCTTCCTTGGGGCTCGATACCGGCCAAGGTGCCGTGCCAGGTGGCCGGTGAACGGTACTCCAACCTCCCTGGCCGACCGGTGGGGGCGGGGTCGCGTCCTGTCTGATGTTCCGTCAGTTCTTGGCTGGAACTGGCTGTTACTGATGTGAATATGCCATGGGAATGTTCGTCATATGGAATCCGGCAGTAGCCTTCCGTGTCGAACTAGCCACTGCTGGTGGTGAACCGGTCGGTGCCGCGCTGCGGCCGACCGCCCAGACCCCGCGAAGGAGCCGGTGTGCCCGGTATCGACGAATGCCTCTCCGGAGCGATGGCGATCCCCGGGGCCCGTGCCGCGAGCCTGGTCGACTGGAGCAGCGGGCTCGCCCTCGGCAGCCTCGGGGACAGCCCGACCGGAGAGCACGAGACCTCCGCCGCCGAGGCAACCGACCTGGTGCGGGCGGCCGTTGAGAGCCAGACCTTCACCGTGACGGAGGACCGGCGGGCCCCGTTGGAGGACATCATCGTCACCGCCGGCCGCAGTTACCACCTGATCCGCTTCATCGACACCGTCTTCGACAACAGGCTCGTCCTGCACCTCTGGCTGGACCGCGCGGAGGGCAACCTCGCCGCCGCCCGCTTCCGCCTCCAGGCACTCGCCGAGGAGCTGGTGCTGGGGTGAGCGCGTGACCGCCGCGACCGGCACCGTGCCGCCGCCCCCGGCGGAGGTCGCCACCCCGAGGTCCCCGGGCGAGGCGCTCGCCCTGCTCGCCGACCGCCGCGCCACCGGCGCCCTGCGCGGGCCGCTCGGCAGCCTCCACCTGATCGACGGGCGGGTGGCCGCCGCCGAGTCCCTCCGGGCGCCCGGACTGGCCGACCTGCTCATCGGCTGCGGTCGGATCACCCCCGAGGACTGGGCGGAACTGCTCCGGGCTCACGGCCCGAGGTCGAGGGTCGGCGAGGCGCTGGTCGAACGGCGGCTGCTCACCCGGGGAGAGCTCGAACTCGGCCACCTGGGAACGCTGTTCGACGCCGCGTTCTTCGTGCTGGCCGACCCGGCCGGCGGCGTCTGGCGGTTCGAGGCCGACACCCGGCACTGGCTCGGGCCGGTCGCGGAGGTCGACCCGGCCCGGATCCGCCGCGAGGTCGAACGCCGCCGGAAACTGCTCGACGGGATCTGGCCGTGGGAGCAGCTCGACACCGCGCCCGTCCGCCCGGCCGAGTGCGGCCGCCGGTCGTCCCACCGCTCGTGCGGCCGCCGGCGACGTGAGCTGTTGGACCACGCCGACGGTCGCAGGACCCCGGCGGACCTGGCCCGGCTGCTCGGCCGCTCCGGCTTCGGGGTGACGGCCGATGTCCGTCGACTGGCCGCCGCCGGACTGCTGGACGCCCCGCGCCCGTCCGCCGCGGCACCCGCAGCGCCGGAGGCCCCGGTGGCGGCCCCGGTGTCCGAGGCGCGGCCGACGACCGCTCCCCGGCCCGAAGTTCCCTCGCCGACCGCGAGCGGACCGGCCGGAGGGCTGCACCGCCGGGTCCCCGGCGCCAGCCTCCGGGGCGCCGACCTTCCCGGCGCCCCGGTCACGGCCGTTCC
>NZ_JBIVVI010001483.1:0-1910 GCF_044757675.1 Kitasatospora sp. NPDC091257 | reverse complement strand
GGATGCGCTCGGCGATGCCGCGCAGTCCGCGCAGCTCGGGTGGCCGGTGGCGGTCCTGCCAGGGGGTGAGGGCGGCGGCGTGGCGGGCCGTCATGAACGGCTCCGGGTCGACGTGCGCGGTCGGGTCCTGTCGCAACCGGCGTGCGTAGTCGGCGAGTTCGGCGTAGGTGTCGGCGAGGGCCTCCCGTTGGGCGGTCCAGCTGCCGATCGGCCAGACGGTGATGACGGTGGCCTGGGCGACTCCGCCCAGGGCGGCGACGAGCCCGTGGCCGAGCGCGGTGACCGTGCTGACCGGGAGTTGTACGACGATCAGCATCACCGAGACGGTGTTGGTGGCGACCACTCCGGCGGTGGGCCCGATCGCCCAGGCCAGTCCGGCGCCGAAGGCCCACACCGCGAGCAGCACCGGGAACAGCCCGGGGACGCCGGCGGCCAGGTAGCCGAGGAAGGTGCTGATGCCGAGTCCGGCCCCGGCGGCGACCGCGAGGCTGGCCCGGGGCCGGAAGCTGCGCTGGAAGGTGGCCGAGCCGGCGATGAACGCGCCCATCGCGGCCGAGGTGGCGAGCGCGACCCCGCCGAGCGCGAGGGTGGGGAAGAGCACCAGCGCCACCGCGACGGCCCCGCGCACCGCCCGTTTGGGGTCGGTGAGCGCCCGGTCCAGGGTGAGCCCGGTCCGCGCGGTGTCACGAAGTGCGGCGAACCAGGACATAGCGACATCCTAGGCCGGATACCTCCGCCGGATCCGGCTCAGCCGCGCCGCCGCCCACAGCAGTGCCCCGGTCGGCAGGAACACCGCGTCCGCCGCGATCATCGCGAGCGAGAAGACCGGCAGCCCGAGCACGACCGCGATCCCCGCGTGCTCCAGCATCATGACGGCCAGCAGGCCGTTCTTGACCCGCCGGTCGAGCAGCGTGAACGGGAACGCCACCTGGAGGATCACGGTGCCGTACGAGATCAGGAAGACCGGCAGCAGCGCCGAGCCGACCAGCGCGGACAGCCCCGGCCAGGGCGTGAAGTAGTCCAGGTGCAGCGGGTAGTACAGCGCGGTGCCGTCCTGCCAGCGCGAGCCCTGCACCTTGTACCAGCCGGCCGTGGCGTAGATCAGCACCACTTCGACGGCGATCACCAGCATCGCGCAGTTGTGCACCATGTTCGCCAGCGCGTCGAGCACCGCCCGCGGCTCGCCGTCGGGCCGCAGCCGGCCGAGCGTCCACCAGAGCCCGGCCGCCGTCCAGAGCGCCCAGAACAACGGCGACCAGCCGAGGTACGGGAAGGCCCGGTCGGTCCAGGTCAGGGTGTCCCCGGCGAAGCCGCCGAACTGACAGGCCGCCAGGACGGCTCCGAGCACCGCCCAGAGCACCACCCCGGTCCGCCCGGGTCCTCGGCGCCGGGCGTCCAGCGACCAGACCTCGGCGCAGCGGGTGAAGACCAGGTAGACCGCCATCAGGTGGACGACGTTGTCACCGCCGTCGCCGAGGAAGACGTCGCGGTTCTGCAGGGACAGCACGGTGACCAGGAACAGCACCGTGCTCGCCCTGGTCCGCCAGCCCAGCAGTACGGCCAGGGCGGCCAGCACGGCCAGGTGGTAGACCAGCTCGGACCAGAGCCGGCCGCCGAACCAGGGCAGCACGGTGAAGGCCCCGTTGTCGGCCAGCAGCTGTTCGGCCAGCTCCGCCGACCAGGGGGAGAGGTCGCCGTACAGCACCCGCCGGTGCGGCCACTCGCGCAGCAGGTAGGCCAGCCAGACCAGCCCGAAGCCGATCCGCACCACCGCCGCCTGGTGGCGGCCGAGCGCCCGTCCGGTGAACGCCTCGGCGGCCCGCCCGAGCGGTGCCCGCGGCCCGCGTGCCGTCCCCGCCGCCCCGGACTCCAGGATGTGCGCGGCGGCCGGGTTGACCAGCACGCAGCGG
>NZ_JBIVVI010001482.1:0-1913 GCF_044757675.1 Kitasatospora sp. NPDC091257 | reverse complement strand
CCCTCCCGTACCCTCAAGCACTCCCAGGAGACCTACCTTGAGCGACCGCATACCATCCGTCACGAACGCGGTGCGGCCGATACCCGGACCCCGGGCCCGGCGCGTGCCCGGTCGTGCCGTACTCGGGGCTCTCGCCACCACGACGCTCGTGCTCGCGTCGTCCGTGCCGTTCGCCGTGCACGCCGCCGCGGCACCGCCGGCGAAGGCCGGTACGAGCGGGGCGCAGCGGCCGATCGGGCCGAAGCCGGCGCTGGATCTGCTGGCGCACGGCAACCTCACGATGGCGTCCAACTCGGTGGTCTCCTGCGACCCCGAGGACAGCGACTGCGACCTCAACGCCTACAACAACAACCGGGTCAACTGGGTCAAGACCGACCCCAAGGCCCCCGGCAACACCGCCTCCGCGGCCACCCTGACCGTCCCGCCGGGTGCCAAGGTGCTCAACGCCCGGCTGTACTGGCAGTCCAACCCCGTCGGAACCTCGCGGCTGTCCACCTCCGGTGACGCCTCCAAGGCCGACCAGGTCGAGTTCAAGGTCCCCGGCGCCACCGGCTACCAGCGGCTCACCGCCGACACCTACGACTGGTTCGACCAGAAGACCGGCGGCACGCCCCCGGCCCCGCTCACCGCCCACGCGGGTGTCAAGGACGTCACCGACCTGGTGCGGGCGGCCGGTTCCGGCGAGTACACCGTGGCCGACATCCAGGCCTGTCAGGGCCGCTCCTCCACCTCCGACTTCGGCGGCCAGAACGTCGGCTGCTGGGGCGGATGGTCCCTGGTCGTCGCCTACGAGGACGCCAAGGAGCCGCTGCGCTACCTGCAGATCTGGGACGGCTACCAGCTCATCCGCCCGCCCGAGCCCAGCGTCACCATGACCCTCGACGGCATCCGCACCCCGGCCGGCCGCGCACCGGCCGCCACCATGGGCGTCATCGTCGGCGACGGCGACGCCCCCATCGCCGGGGACTCCCTGGAAGTCGGCCCCGACGCCGGCCGGCTGACACCGCTGCTGATGCCGACCGCCACCGGACCCGCCCCCGACAACGCCTTCACCAGCCGCATCGACCGGGTCGCGCCCGACGGCACCGGCACCAACCTCACCGACCGCAACCCGAACACGGTCAACAACGTCGGCTACGACGCCCGGACGATCGACGTCACCGGCAAGCTGCCCGCCGGCAGCAAGCAGGCCGTGGTCAAGGTCACCGGCCAGGGCGACGCGCTGCACCCCCAGGCGGTCTGGCTCGCCGTCGAGGCCCTGGAACCCGACCTCCAGGTCGTCAAGGCCAACACCCCGGCCGGTACCACCACGAACAGCCCGCCCGGGCTCGTCGACCCCGGAGCCGAGATCACCTACACCTTCACCATCGCCAACCGGCACCCCGACGGCACCACCGCCGACCTCGACACCGCCAGCGGCGTCACCCTGACCGACGTGCTGCCCCAGGGCACCAGTTACGTCGACGGTTCCGGCACCGGCTGCACCGCCACCGGACGCAACGTCAGCTGCCCCACCGCCGACCTCGCACCGGGCGCCGAGACCACCGTCTCCTTCCGGGCCAAGGTCGACGCCGGCCTCGCGCCGGGCACCAGGCTCGACGACACCGCCTCCCTCGCCTACCGCGGCACCCAGACCGGCCGCGAACAGCACCGCACCAGCAACACCGTGCGCAACACCGTCGCCGAGCACACCGGCTACCGGGTCACCAAGACCGCGGACAGGAGCCAGGCCGCCCCCGGCGACACCGTCACCTACCACGTGGACGTCACCAACACCGGGAACACGCCCCTCACCGCACTGACCGTCACCGACGACCTGAGCGCCGTCCTCGACGACGCCACCTACAACGGCGAACCGACGCCCAGCCCGACTGGTACATGGGCTTCGCCGAAGGCCTGATCCGGATCATGCC
>NZ_JBIVVI010001481.1:0-1914 GCF_044757675.1 Kitasatospora sp. NPDC091257 | reverse complement strand
GGCGGGGCTGGGCTGGGGGCCGGGGCTGCTCGGGGTGGGCTCTGTTCGGTGGGCGGGCGTCCGTGGGTGCTGTCAGTGGGGGGACGTGCCGCTGCCGGCGTGGTCGGGTGCGGGGCGGTCGGGTGCAGGCCGGGTGGGCGACGAGTCCGGTGCCGTGCGTGCGGGCGGCGAGGTCCGGGGGTCGCGGGCGTGGCGCGGGCGGCGCTTCTCCAGGAGGACCGTCGGGGTGGCCGTCGGGCCGCCGGTGACGGTGAGGTTGGCGGTGGGGCGGGTCCGGCGGCGGCGGACGGCGTCGCCGGCGGTGATCAGGACCGGCAGGAGGGTGAGCACCAGGGCGATCCAGGCCCAGGCGCGCATCGCGGCGTGGTCGTAGCCGGTGACGTAGGAGGCGATGATCGCGCCGCCGAACACCAGCGTCCAGAACAGGTGGAAGCGGAAGGTGCCGAGCCGGTCGGCGCTGGCCGAGCGGCCCTTGGGCGTCACCACGAAGCGGCTGCGCACTCGCAGCAGCGACTGGAGCAGCGAGGCCGCGTAGACCGGGCCGCAGAGCGCCGACATCACCATCCCGGCGACCCCGGAGGAGCCGGCCGGCTCGTGCGGGCTCACGTTGTGCTTGCGGTTCCAGGTGTAGAGCAGGAGCTGGAGCGCGGCGGCGTCGCTGTAGAGCATCATCCAGATCTCCGAGGAGACGTGCACGCCCGATGCGCCGAAGCCCAGGTAGAGGACGCTGGACAGGCCGCCGAGCAGCCAGGTGAGCGCCGCCATCGGGTAGAAGCCCACCATCAGCGTGTAGTTGAGCAGCCGCCCGGGGGACAGCTGCCACAGCACCCGCCAGTACTGGGTGAAGAGGGTCTCGTAGGTGCCGCGGCTCCAGCGCAGTTGCTGGGAGAAGAAGTCGGTCCAGGAGGACGGTCCTTCGCCGACCGCGAGCACGTCCGGGGTGTACACGGACTTCCAGCGTTCCCCGGTCTCCGGGTTTCGGCTGCGGTGGAACTCCAGACCGGTCGCCATGTCCTCGGTGATGGAGTCGTACAACCCGCCGATCGACTGGAGCGCGCTGATTCTGACGGCGTTGTTGGTGCCCACGAACATGGGCGCGCCGTAACGGTTTCCGGCGCGTTGGACGAGGGCGTGGAAGAGGTACTGCTGGCTCTCGGAGAATTTGGTGACGGCCGAGCCCGAACTGCGGTAGTTCCCGTACACCTGGGGGCCGACCACGAATGCCACGTCGGGGTCGCGGAAGTAGCCGAGCATCCGCTCGCAGAAGTCCGGCAGCGGAACGTGGTCGGTGTCCACGGACACCCAGAACTCGTAGTCGTCGCCGTGGGCCTGGAGCCAGGCGTTGTAGTTGCCGTGCTTGGTGCCGGCGCGGAACCTGCCCTTCGGCCGGTTCCACTGCGGCCGGCCGGCGCGGCTGAAGTGCCGCACGCCCAGCTCGGCGCAGAGCTCCCGCATTGCAGGATCGTTTCCCTCGTCCAACAACCAGACGTCGTAGGGTCCGTTGTGCCGTACGGCGCGGGCCGCGGTCAGCGTGGCCCGGACCATCTCCGGCGGCTCCTTGTCCGGCACGCAGGTGGTGAGGAAGGCGACCCGGGTGCCGGGCACCGGCGTCACCGGGACCGGGTCACGGGCGACCAGCGTGGCATGGGTGTTGGAGACGACGTTGACCAGCCGGAACACCTCGACGACGGCGATGATGCCGATCATCACCTTGTCGCCGAGCAGCACCAGGGCGTTCGTCTCGTCCAGCCGTTCGGGCCAGTGCTCCGGCAGCAGCAGCCAGACCAGCAGCACCGCCTCCACCACCGGGGCGGCGACCATCAGCAGCGCAGCGCGGATCCGGTGCGGCTCGCGGCGCAGCAGGCTGCGGTACCGGACGCGGTAGGGGGCCGCGGGCGGTGGCTCGTACGGGGG
>NZ_JBIVVI010001480.1:0-1918 GCF_044757675.1 Kitasatospora sp. NPDC091257 | reverse complement strand
CCCTCCACGACGCTCTTCCGATCCGGGCGCAGGGCGATCTTCCGCGGCGGGTCGTCGGCGCCGGTGCCGGAGGCGATCCCGGCGCCGCCGCGCAGGATCCGCACGCCGTCGAGGGGCTTGTGGTCGAGGTCGAGCGGCTGCACCTGCGGGTAGCCGTCGAGGGTGACGACGGCGGTGCCGCAGTTGCGCAGGTGCAGGCCGACCACGCGCAGGCCCATGGCGGCGTCGCCGTCGTCGGCGTACAGCCGCAGGCCGGAGGGCGGGCAGGGGCCGCCGGCACCGGGTGCCTCGGCGGTGGGCACGCTGCGGACCTTGAGGAGCTCCGGCTTCGGCGGGCGGGGGTTGTCGGGCTGTCCCAGGGTGGGCGCGCCCGGGCGGGAGCCCGGCCCGGTCGGGCCGGGCGCGGTCAGGTCGATCCGCCCCTTCTCGGTGGCGCCGGGGGCGAGCCCGGTGACGGTCCGGGTGAGGTTCCCTCCCCCGCCCGACCCGGGGCTGCCGAACACCGCCGCGCCGCGGCTCGGATCGGGGCCGTTGAACACCACGGTGTAGTCGTAGGGTTCGCTGTTCGGGTTGGTCACCTCGTACTCGAAGCAGGTGCGGCCGACGGCGGTGATCCGCACCCCGCCCTGGGCGAGCGCCGTCGGCTGCGGCACGCCGGGTGCCCCCGGCGACGGGGTGCCGCACGACCCGGGGCTGCCGGAGGCCTCCGGGCCGCCGCCGGAGGCCGCGGTCGTCGCGGTGCCGCCGGAGGCCGCGGTGCCGCAGCCCGCGAGCAGCAGTACGGCGCCGGCGGCGGCGAAGTGACGGACCATCAGCGATGGTCGGGGCGAGGAGGTCTGGCGCATCGGCCGAGTCGATCACGCCCCGCGCCGGACGGCAGTGAGCCGCGTCACTTCGTGTGCAACAGCCCTGCCACGGTCCGCGCCGGCCTCCTCGCCGGGTGACGGCCCGCCGTCCTTTCCAGTGACTTGTCCGCCCGACCCGGCCGTTTCCGTTTGGCGTGTCCACGCCGCCGGAATCCCTGTGCCTCAAGAGGGCCGCGAGGCCCCGCACCGAAGGGAACCGCCAGCGTGCACCACATCATCCGGAAACTCGCCCTGCTCACCGCCGCCACCGCGACGACGGCCACCGCGGCCGTCCTCCCCGCCCCGCCCGCGCACGCCGCGCCCCGGCTGTTCGGCCCCGCGGAGTTCGGCATCAGCTTCACGCCGGACGGCGACCCCGGCCAGTGCGGCGGGCGCCAGGGCGAACAGTGGCACCTCAACGGCGACTGGTCCGACGAGATCCGGCTCGACACCGACGACCGCCCCGGCGGCTGCCGGCTCGCGTTCGGCATCTACGATCCGCAGAACCAACTGGGCTCCGCCTCCTTCCGGTACGCCTTCCAGTCCTCCCCCGGCACCGCCCCGGGGCAGTGCGGCAACGAGGGCGACTACCGGATCCCGACCTCGTCGACGGCCCGCACCTTCGGCCCGACGATCCGCATCGACACGGACAGCCGTCAGGGCGGGTGCACGCTCACCTTCCTCGTGTCGAACACCGCGTCCGCCACCCTCGACATCCGGTACGCCGGGGACGGCGACGTCAGCCAGTGCGGGGGCGCCCTCCCGAACGACGTCCACACCGCGTCCCCGGGCCATCCGGTGGCACTCGCCGTCGACACCGACAACCGCCCCGGCGGCTGCCGGCTGCAGCTCCGCATGAACGTCTAGCCGCGGGGCACGGCCCGGACACCCGGGCCGTGCCCGCCGGCCCGAGGGAGTGGGCGGGCTTGCCGACGTGCCGGTTCCGGGTGCCCGCCGAACGGACATCGAGCCACCCGGACGTCGCGGCGGGTCGGACCCACTCGGGGTCCACCCGCCCGCGTTGCGGGGGGGGCGGGCGGGGCGGGGGCCCCCCCCCCCCCCCCGGCCAAAAA
>NZ_JBIVVI010001479.1:0-1918 GCF_044757675.1 Kitasatospora sp. NPDC091257 | reverse complement strand
GGAGGACGGCGCCGAGTGACCCCCGGGTGCCGTACGACCATGACGAACGTGACGAAAGACGAGGAGGCGTAGCCGTGGACATCGACATGAGTGCCCTGCGCACGCTGGTCAACGAGAAGAACATCCCTTTCGACCTGCTGGTCGAGTCCATCGAGTCCGCCCTCCTCACCGCGTACCACCGCACCGAGGGCTCGCGCCGCCGGGCCCGGGTGGACCTGGACCGCAAGAGCGGCCACGTCACCGTGTGGGCCATGGAGGACCCGGCGGAGCTGGACGAGGGCGTCGAGCCGAAGGAGTTCGACGACACCCCGAACGGCTTCGGCCGGATCGCGTCCAGCATCGGCATCCAGGTGATGATGCAGCGTCTGCGCGACGCCGCCGACGACCAGACCTTCGGCGAGTACGCGGGCAAGGAGGGCGACATCGTCACCGGTGTCGTCCAGCAGGGCAACGACCCGAAGAACGTGCTGGTCGACATCGGCAAGCTGGAGGCCATCCTGCCGCCGCAGGAGCAGGTCCCGGGCGAGGACTACCGGCACGGCACCCGGCTGAAGTGCTACGTGGTGGCCGTGCGCCGGGGTGTGCGCGGTGCTTCGGTGACGCTGTCGCGCACTCACCCGAGCCTGGTGAAGAAGCTGTTCGCGCTGGAGGTCCCGGAGATCGCGGACGGCAGCGTGGAGATCGCGGCGATCGCCCGTGAGGCCGGCCACCGGACCAAGATCGCGGTCTGGTCGCGCCGCCAGGGCCTGAACGCCAAGGGCGCCTGCATCGGCCCGATGGGCTCCCGGGTGCGCGCCGTGATGGGCGAGCTGCACGGCGAGAAGATCGACATCGTCGACTGGTCCGAGGACCCCCGGGAGATGGTGGCCGCCGCCCTGTCGCCCGCGCGGGTGACCAGCGTGGAGATCGTGGACGCCGCCCAGCGCTCCGCCCGGGTGATCGTGCCGGACTACCAGCTGTCGCTGGCGATCGGCAAGGAGGGGCAGAACGCCCGCCTGGCCGCGCGCCTGACCGGCTGGCGGATCGACATCCGTCCGGACACCGAGGGCCAGGCCGAGGAAGCGCAGGCCCGGTAATCAGTGTCGTCGTCGGCGTCCCCGCCGGTCCTCCGGGTTCGGTGGGGCGGCGCCATGTCGCTTCGGAGGGGTAGACTTGCCTTCGTCTGGCCGGACGCATGTCCGAGCACGCCCGGAACGCACCTGCGTGGGCTGCCGCAAGCGCGCGGCCAAGCACCAGCTGTTGCGTGTCACGGCGGTCGAGGGCGAGTGCGTCCCTGATCCCCGTGGCGCACTCCCGGGCCGGGGCGCTCATCTGCACCCCGATCCGACCTGCCTCGACCTCGCGGTCCGCCGTCGGGCGTTCCCCCGGGCCTTCCGGCTCCAGGGCGCGCTCGACACCGAGCGGCTCCGCGGGTTCATCGGGGAGCGGGCGGGCGAAGCCTCGTAGCAGGGCCGCCTCCCGCGACGGCCGCCGCTCGCGCGGCGGAGAACCACCGCAACAAGCACAGCGCTCGGGAAGCCGCGCGCCGTGCCACCAGTCAGGTACCTCGCGATGTGGAAGTAGGTCGAGATTGCGATGAGCTCTCGATGAGTACGCGATGAGTACGCGATGGGTACGCCCATGAAGTAGCGACAGTCCGGCGGACGAGACCCCCGGACTCATAGACAGGAGTGAAGTGGCTAAGGTCCGGGTTTATGAACTCGCCAAGGAGCTTGGCTTGGAGAGCAAGGCCGTCATGGCCAAGCTCACCGAGCTCGGTGAGTTCGTCCGTTCGGCGTCCTCGACGATCGAGGCGCCGGTCGTGCGCAAGCTGACTGACGCGCTTGGTGTGGCCCCCACTGGTGGTTCCGCCGCCAAGCCGGGTCCGCGGAAGTCCGCGGCGCCCTCCCCCACCGCCGGCTCGGGTTCCCCGAAGCCG
>NZ_JBIVVI010001478.1:0-1919 GCF_044757675.1 Kitasatospora sp. NPDC091257 | reverse complement strand
GTCCAGGAAGGCGCACGGGGAGATGTTGTCGAGCAGCGGGCCGGACAGCGGGTACCGGGCGCGGTCGCGCTCGATCCGGCGCCAGTAGTCCTCCGGGTCGCGCGGCGCCGTACCGTCCGCGCACAGGATGGCCTGGGAGATGCTGCCGGCCTGCGACCCCTGCGGGGTGAACAGGAAGCGCAGCATGGCGGTGGTCCCGTCCGAGGGGGTGACCGGCCGGCCCGACGCGGCCTCGGCGAGCGTCGCCGTCAGCTCGGCGAGGCCCGCCCGATCCGCGTCGGAGTCGCCCGCGAGGTTCATGAACACCAGCATCGGCACCCGGGTGTCGTCGAGCTCGAAGGCGTCGGCGCCGGTGCCGACGACGAGCGGGCGCGCCGCGGCCGCCCGGACCGTGCGCAGCACCCCGGCGACCACCTCCTCGCGGGTGCGGCCCAGCCCGTACGTGTCGTGGCGGGCCGCCGCCCAGTCCGCCCAGTCGGCGAACGCCCGTTCGTTCTCCGGCGCCATGTTGGGGAGCAGCGCCGGCCCGGCGTGGGCCGGGTTCAGCGCGCTGTCCAGGACCACCCGGTCGTAGCGGCCGGGGAACATCTGGGTGTACACCGTGCCGAGGTAGGTGCCGTACGAGAGGCCGAGGTAGGAGATCCGCCGCTCGCCGAGCGCGCCCCGCACCACGTCCATGTCCCGGGCCGCGTCGCGGGTGCTCGCGTGCGGCAGCAGGTCCCCGGCCGCCGAACGGCACCGGGTCGCGAGGTCCCGCTGGAGGGCGACCTGGCGCTCGAAGGAGGCCCGGCCGGTCCCGGCGGAGGTGATGCTGAAGCCGATCGGCCAGCCGCAGTCGAGGGGGGCGCTGCGGCCGACGAAGCGCGGGTCCAGCCCGACGATGTCGAAGCGGGCGGCGGTGTCCTTCAACGCGGCGCGCACCCGCGGCGGCGCACCGAGCGTCGGACTGCCGGGGCCGCCGTCGTTGAGCAGCAGCGTGCCGATCCGGTGGCGGGTATCGGTGGCCTTGATCCGGGAGAGCGCCAGCGTGACCGTGCGTCCGCCGGGGTCGCCGTAGTCGAGCGGCACGGTGACCTCCGCGCAGCGGGCGCCGGCCCGTTCCAGCGCGGCGCCCTCCTCGTCCTGCGGGCCCTGGACGCAGCTGTGCCAGGCCGGGCGCTGCTGGTAGTAGCGGTCGAGCCCCCGGGGGATGCCGGCGGCCTGTGCGGCGGCATCTGCCGGTGCGGTGGCGGCGGCCGCGGTCAGGCCGGCCACGAGGGCGAGAGCGGCCGCGGCGGCGCGGCGGCGGAGGTAGGTCAAGACGTCTCCTCGGCGGTGCGGGGCCCGGTCCGGGCCACCTCCGTACAGGACGCATGCGGGGCAAACGATATGACGATCCGTCGGCAGTCGGCCAGCGCGTGCAGCAGCACCAGCGGCCAGACACTCCCGATGTACAGCCGCGCGCCGCACAGGAAGAAGCCGAACGCGCCGGCCTCCAGCACCTGCCACAGCGTGTTGTCGAGGTGCCCGACCCCGAACAGCGCCGCCGTCAGCGCCCCCGCGCGCACTGGGCCGAGCGGCCGTGCGACCTCCAGCACCAGCGCCCGGCTGCTCAGCTCCTCGCTGACCCCGATGGCGAGCATCAGCACCACCCCGCCCGCCAGGGCCGCCGTGCCGCCCTCGATCCCGGGCAGCGCCGCCAGCGCCGTCACCGGCAGCAGCACCGGCCAGCGCGCCATCACCCCTGGGCGCGATCGCGAGCACCATGGTGCAGGGCGCGCCCTCGTACTGCTGGGTCGGCCAGCGGGACCATCTTCGCAATACGGGCGATAGCGGACGCGTTCATGTGGCAGTCCCCCCAAGGACACGTGGTGATGAAGGTGATGGTGATCGGATGAACGGGCGCCCGATGTCGCGCCCCGAGGCGCCCGCCCGAGCCC
>NZ_JBIVVI010001477.1:0-1924 GCF_044757675.1 Kitasatospora sp. NPDC091257 | reverse complement strand
CCTGCGCGCCGTCGCGTACCGGATGCTCGGCTCGATCAGCGAGGCCGAGGACGCCCTCCAGGAGGCCTGGCTCCGCTACGACCGCACCGCCACCGGCGGCTGGGAGCCCGCCTGGGCCGGGCTCCAGGCGCTGCGGGAGAAGACCCTCGACGTCGACCTGCTGATGATCGTGGCCGCGCTCGGCGCCGCCGCCGTCGGGCAGGTCATGGACGGCGCGCTGCTGATCGTCATCTTCGCCACCTCCGGCGCCCTGGAGGCGCTGGCCACCGCCCGCACCGCCGACTCGGTGCGCGGACTGCTCGACCTCGCCCCGGCCACCGCCACCCGGCTGCTGCCTGACGGCGGCGAGGAGACCGTGCCCACCGAGGAGCTCGCCGTCGGCGACACCGTGCTCGTGCGGCCCGGTGAGCGGATCGGCGCCGACGGGCGGGTGCTCGACGGCGCGAGCGAGGTGGACCAGGCCACCATCACCGGCGAGCCGCTGCCCGTCGTCAAGGAGACCGGCGACGAGGTGTTCGCCGGGACCCTCAACGGCACCGGGGCGCTGCGGCTGCGGGTCGAGCGGGACGCCTCGGACACCGTGATCGCCCGGATCGTCCAGCTGGTCGAGGAGGCCTCCGGGACCAAGGCACCCACCCAGCTGTTCATCGAGAAGGTCGAGCAGCGCTACTCGCTCGGCATGGTGGCCGCCACCCTCGCGGTCTTCGCGGTCCCGCTGGCCTTCGGCGCGGCCTTCACAGGCTCGCTGCTGCGCGCGATGACCTTCATGATCGTCGCCTCCCCGTGCGCGGTGGTGCTGGCCACCATGCCGCCCCTGCTCTCCGCCATCGCCAACGCCGGACGGCACGGCGTCCTGATCAAGTCCGCCGTCGTGATGGAGCGTCTGGGCCAGGTCGACGCCGTCGCACTGGACAAGACCGGCACCCTCACCGAGGGCACTCCGCGCCTCACCGACCTCCGGCCGCTCACCGGCTCCGGCCTCTCCGAGGAACGGCTGCTGGCGCTGGCGGCCGCGGCCGAGCACCCCAGCGAGCACCCGCTGGCCCGCGCCGTCGTCGACGCCGCCCGCACCCGCGGCCTGACCCCGGCCGCCGCCGAGGACTTCACCTCCACCCCCGGCGTCGGGGTCACCGCCACCGTCGACGGCCGGGTCCTCGCGGTCGGCGCGCCGGCCCGGCTGATCCTGGGGCGCACCGACGCCGCCTCCGTCGAAGCCGCCGCGCTGGTCGCGGAGTTGGAGGAGGGCGGGCGCACCGCCGTCCTGGTCGAGGCGGACGGCGTACCGGTCGGCGTGCTCGGCCTCGCCGACCGGCTGCGCCCGGACGCCGCCGCCACCGTCGCGTCCCTCAAGGCGATGACCGGCACCGCGCCGATGCTGCTCACCGGCGACAACCCGCGCGCCGCCGCCCACTTGGCCGCCGAGGTCGGCATCACCGACGTCCGGGCCGGACTGCTGCCGCAGGACAAGGTCGCCGCCGTCCGGGAGCGGGAGGCGGCCGGACGCAAGGTGCTGGTGATCGGCGACGGCGTCAACGACGCGCCCGCGCTGGCCGCCGCCCACACCGGCCTCGCGATGGGCCGGGCCGGCTCCGACCTTGCCCTGGAGACCGCCGACGCGGTGATCGTCCGCGACGAACTCGCCACCGTCCCGGCCGTGGTGGCGCTCTCCCGGCGGGCCCGCTCCTTCGTGGTGCAGAACCTGGTGATCGCCTCGGCGTTCATCACCGTCCTGGTGGTCTGGGACCTGGTCGCCACCCTCCCGCTGCCGCTGGGTGTGCTCGGCCACGAGGGCTCGACCGTCATCGTCGGCCTCAACGGCCTGCGGCTGCTGCGCGAGAGCGCCTGGAGCGGGGCCCGGGGATAGCGGGAAGGTGTTCGACTGAACGGTTCTGCACGGAACTTCAGCGAGGGGGCGGGGTCCGAC
>NZ_JBIVVI010001476.1:0-1927 GCF_044757675.1 Kitasatospora sp. NPDC091257 | reverse complement strand
GCTGATGGGGGAGGCGGACCGGCTGGTGCCCGGCGGCGGACCCGGGACGGGCACGGGCACCGCGGCCGCGCTGATCGAGACGGTCGCCCGGGACATCAACGACGACCGCGCCGTGCTGCTGCTCTGGCGCGACTGACGGTGCCGTCGGGGCACATGCCAAGGGCAGCCGCCGCTGTCAAGCCCGGCAGCTGATCTTCGGCCAATTCGCAGGCCCCGTCGACGGAGCGGACCAGCGGCTTCCGTTCCCCGCCCCCGGCCGTTTTCCGGCCGCTCAGCACGGCCCCGCCGACGATTCGTCAGGACGGCTCCGCTATCGTCCCGGTCGGCGGAAACTCGTCTCGCATCGCAGGATATCGGCGTTGGGCTGACTTTCAGACCTTTACGCAATCGGCACGGTCGACCACACTGAGTCCGGGCGGGACTGTTCAGGATTCGGGGGATTGGGGGCGTCACGTGCGGCACGACAGACAGCGGTCGACTGTGGGCTCCCTCGCCGGCGCTGCGCCGGACGGTCCGCGATTCCGCCTCGGGACCGTCGGACAGGCCGGGGTCCGGCTTTCGCAGGTGCCGCCGGGCGGCGGCACCCCGCTATGAAAACGAGGAAGTGAGTCCGGGTGGCACTCTCCGTCTCCGCACTGGTCCTGTTCGCGATCCTGTGCATCATCTTCATCCGCAACAAGCAGATGAAGATCCCGCACGCGATCGTCGCCGCCCTGTTCGGCTTCATGCTCCACGAGACCACGGTCGCCGGCTCCATCAACTCCCTGCTGGCCAACCTCGCGCACAGCATCTCCGGCATCACCGGCGGCTGACCCGGCCGGGCCGTCCGCACCCTCGCCCAGGGGTCACCGGTCGGCCCGTCTGGCCTCCCGCCAGCGAGCGAACAGTCCCCGGGGGCGCGCCGCCGGGGCCGGGGCACGCATCGGCGCGGGTGCCACCGCACCCGCCGGCGTGTGCTGCCCCGATGCCGTCGGTTCGGCCGTCAGCAGCACGAACAGCCGTGCCCAGCACAGCCGTTCGCCCCGCGGCCAGTCCAGCGCGCGCAGCGCCGCCGACGCCGCCTCCGACACCTCGCCGCCCACCCGGACCTCGGCGACGTCGTCCCCCGCCTTCCCGCCCAGGAAGAGCTTGACGCCCACCGGCCCGGGCCCGGTCAACCCGGCGCGCAGCGCGGGCGCCAGCGCCGGCAGCACCCGGTGCTCGGCGAGCCAGCCCGCCAGGTGCTCGTTGCCGAAGCCGAACACCGCGGCCGGCCCCTGCACCGCGTGCCAGCCCGGGAGTCCGGGCAGGGCCGGGCGGTCGGCGCGGATCCCGCGGCCCCCCGCGACCTCGACCAGCACCGGGGCGGTGGTGGTCGCCCACATCTTCACCGCGTTGGCGAGCTTCTCCTCCTCGGTCTTGCCGAGGCCTGCCGCGCAGTCCCACACCACCGGGGCGTCCGCTCGGCCCAGGTGGAGCGCGAAGCCGAGGTCCACGTGCCCGGCGCCGTCGTCCCCGGGGTGCTCGCGCACCGCCACCGCGGTGGTGCCGGGGCCGCGGACCACCTCGCCGTCCGGGCGGAACACCTGGCCCAGTCGCGCCATCTCCCGGACCACACAGCGCTGAATGACGGCCAGTCGCTCCTGCGGATGCACCGGGACTCCTCCACCTCGGGAGCGCGGCGGCTGAGCTCGCGCTCGAACTGCGCTCGAACGCCGCCGAGGCTATCGGCCCGACAGCCTGCCGGGAAACCATGCGGACCCCGCGGTCCTCCGGTCGCGGAAACGTCCTGGATGCCCCACTTTGGGCAGCGGAACCTGAAGGCCGTCCGCCCGGAGGACCCGCATGCCCCGCACCACCGCCGAGAAGTACGCCGCCGCCCAGACCCAGCTGACCCGGTCCCGCCGGGACGGCCTGCGGGCCGCGCTCGCGCCCGGCAGCTCGATCT
>NZ_JBIVVI010001475.1:0-1930 GCF_044757675.1 Kitasatospora sp. NPDC091257 | reverse complement strand
CTCGCCGACCGCTACCGCGCCGGAGTCGTCCTGGCCTCCCTAATCCTCTGGCTCCGCGAACCAACCAGATGATCATTTGTCAGACACGCCTTAGCCCGCAGCGAACCGCCGCCGGCGGGTCCCTGCAGGCGCCGCAGGTTCGCGTGCAGCGCCGGGATCCCGGTCACCAGCCGCCGACGGAAGCGGGCGGCCTTGCCCGTCACCGGCTCGTACCATCCCGCCAGCTGGTGCCAGTGCTCCTCCCGTGTTCCTGCGTCAGGTCGCAGCAGACCCCGCTGCACCAGCTCGTCGGCCGCGGAACCTGCGGTCGCCATCCGGGCCAGGTCGGCAAAACGCGGCTCCAGTTCCACAAGAGCCGTGTGCGCCCGCTCGGCCCCGACCTCCATCTGCCAGGCCGCGTGCGTGGCGTAGTCGACCAGCAGCCCCTTGAGCTCCAGCGCATCCTCAGCACCAAGGTCGAAGCGCTCCCACAGCCTCCCCAGCACCTCCGAGAAGCCCTCCAGCGAGCGGTCGAGGTCGTCGTGACTGACGAACAGAGCGTTCACCAGGGCGCACACGTCCCCGCCGTCGCCCGCCAGCGTCTCCAGTGTCTCGACCACCCGATCCAGGCCCCGCAGCGAGATCTCCCGGCCCACCGCGCCCTGGGCGCGCAGCAGGTGCACGAGCCGCTGCACCCTCCTCCCCGCCGCGGTGGCGCTGTAGCGCCACCGCGCTCCGGTGAGGTCCTCCAGTGACAGGAAGCCGTCGTCCGGCTCGCTGCACACGGCCTCGAACCTTTCCTCCAAGGACCTGAGCCGTTGCGCCACCAGGTCCTGGGTCAGATCGCTCCCCGCCGCGCGCAGTGCGGAGGAGACCTCGCTGAGGTCCAGGGCGTCCACTGCTCCGTCGAGTACGTCCATGATGGCCTCGTACTCGCCCGCCACCTTGGACAAGGGATATCCCAGAGCACGGCGCGGATCCCCGCGCGGCACGCCGTCGACCTGTTCCTGCTCCGCCCGGGCCCCGTCCGCGTGCCCGGTGCTCCGGGCCATGACGTCTACCACTAGAACCTCACTAAATGGAACAGATAGTCAGATTTCAGGGCAAAGGTAAGCGGTGCCACTGACAAGTCCGGGCTGACGACAGAACCCGCCAGCGGGCGCCACCCGAACGCATCCGCTCTACGGGGGCGGTTCGACAGAGCATGTGGCGGCCTCCTACAGCGAGGACCGGATTCAGTTTCAGCTTGCAGACCACACAGCGGGGAACGCTGCCCAGGCGCCGGGACGCGGACGGCCGGGCGGGCTGGCGGTAGGGAGGACCGGCCGGCTCGGACGGTCGGCGCCATCCTGGCGCCCGCGCCGCTCCTCGTCACTCCTGCGATCCTGCTCATGGTGGCGCCGATGCTCCCCGGCTTCCCGCTCCGCCGCCGCGAACTCGGCGGCCAGACGGGCCTGGTGCTACGACCACCGGGGCGCCCCGTATGGCGCGGACGTCGTGCGCCACGACTGGCGCCCTCAGGCTGCATGGGTTCGAGGGGCAGCGTGAGCCGCCGAAGCACTCCAACCCGCATATGTCCATTACATGCCTGACGATCAGTCAGAATCTGTACAAAACAGGCGACTTGCTTGGTCTCTGCAGCTCACCGCATACGAGATTTATGTATCGCGCGTGCTAGAGTCTGCATTACATTACTGATTGCTGTTCCTGCCCGCTGCCGTGCTCCCGTCCCCTGGAGGCCCTGGTGCCCGCCGCATCCGCCCCGCCGCCCGACCCCGCCGCCCCCGGCCCGGGTGCGCCCGCCGTGTCGCTGGGCGTGCACAAGGCAAGGCCGCTGCTGACCCAGCTCATCCGGGACGCCGAGCAGGGCACCATCACCGAGCTCACCCGCGGCGAGGGGGAGCGGGCCCTGCTCGTCTCCGCCCACCTGGCCACCACAGCCGGCCTGCCC
>NZ_JBIVVI010001474.1:0-1933 GCF_044757675.1 Kitasatospora sp. NPDC091257 | reverse complement strand
GGCTCCGACAGCGCGGGATCCAGACCACGTTCTCGGTCGGACACGCCGTCACCGCCGAGGTCCGCAAAGCCATCCGCACCCTGCCCGACCGGGTCCGGCACCCCGCGCTGGAGCAGAACGGCTCCATCCGTTCCGGGGCCGAGGTCGCCGAACTGTGAGCTTCCCCCGCAGTGCGGGAGGTGCTGATTACCTGGTCAGGATGGGTTCAGGCGGTCCGACGGCCACTGGTTCGGCCGTCGCCTGGTCGGCGTAGTACTTCGCCTCGTACTCGTCGGGGCTGAGCCAGCCGAGGCGCTTTTGGATGCGGCGGGTGTTGTAGAAGCCGTCGATGTAGGCGAAAAGCGCCAGGTCGGCGTCCGTGCGGGTCCCAAAGGTCGTGCGACGTACGCACTCGGTCTTCAGTACGCTCCAGAAGTTCTCGGCCAGGGCGTTGTCGTAGGAGTCGCCGACGGTGCCCATGCTCGGCTCAATTCCCGCCTTCAGCAGGCGGGTTGTGAGCTTGATGGACGTGTACTGACACCCGTGGTCGCTGTGATGGATCAGCTTCCCGGGTTCGACTGGCCGGCCGTGCAGGGCGTACTCCAGGGCGGTGAGCACGAGGTCGGCGTCCGCGCGCTCGGAGGTGTGCCAGCCCACGATGCGGCGGGAGAACGCGTCGCGGATCGAGGCCAGCCACCACGGGCCCTCGCCGGTGGGGATCAGCGAGATGTCGGCGACCCACAGTCGGTTCGGGGCGCCCGCGGTGAAGTCGCGCCGGACCAGGTCCGGGGCGAGGTCGGCGGCCGGATCGCGGCGGGTGAAGGAACGGGGCCGGCGAGGGCTGACGCCTTGCGGACCGGCCTGGCGCATCAGGCGCTCGACCCGTTTACGGCCGACGTGGGTGCCCTCGCGCCGCAGGACCGCGTGGACGCGCGGGGATCCGTAGGTTTCGTCGGAGTCGGCGTGGATCCGGCGGATGCGTTCGGTCAGCTCGGCGTCGTGGCGCTTGCGCGCGCACGGCTCGTGAACCTCGCGGCGCCAGCGGTAGTAGGTGGAGGCGGGGATGTGCAGTTCCCGGAGAACGGGCTCGGCCCCGAAGCAGTCCTGGTGCTCGTCGATGAGCTTCAGTACCGTCGCCGGGTCGGGTCGAGCTCCTGGGCGAAAAAAGCCGAGGCGGCCTTGAGGATCTCGCAGGACCGGCGGAGCTCGGCGTTCTCCTTGCGCAGAGCGGCCAGCTCCTCCTTCTCGTCCGTGGTCAGCCGGTCGTCACGCTCGCCCCGGTCCGCCTCGTCCTGGCGGATCCAGTTCCGCAGGGCCTCGTGGTGCACGCCCAGGTCCCGGGCCATCTGACGGATCACGGGCTTCGGATCGGCAGCCCGGTACGCGGCAACAGCTCTCTGTCGCAACTCGGGCGGATACTCCCTTCTCACGACCAATCAGGCCATGTCCGGCAACCTTCCGCACCTCGGGGGAACCTCACTGACCGGCCTGGTCGACCTCACCGGCCATCCAGCCGGCACCCGCATCATCGTGCGCCGCGAGCGGCCCCACCCCGGCGCACAACTGTCGCTGTTCGACCAGGACGAAGGCATGCGCCACCAGGTCTTCCTCACCGACACACCCGTCGCCGGCGGAGGTTCGCTGCAGCACCTGGAAGTCCGCCACCGGGCCCACGCCAGGGTCGAGGACCACATCCGCTGCGGCAAGACCACCGGCTTCGGCCGCTTCCCCTCCCGCCACTTCTCCATCAACGCGGCCTGGCTGGAGCTGTCCCTGACCGCGATCGACCTGCTCGCCTGGACCCGAACCCTGCTACTGGACGGCGAGTTGGCCACCGCCGAACCCAAGAAGCTCCGCTACCGACTTCTCCATGCCGCAGCCCGGATCACCCGCGGAGCCCGCCGCCTACGTCTGCGGATCGCTGCCGGCTGGCCTTGGCGCCACGAGCTGACCG
>NZ_JBIVVI010001473.1:0-1939 GCF_044757675.1 Kitasatospora sp. NPDC091257 | reverse complement strand
GGGGTACGGGCGGCGCGTGCGGTGCGGTCGGAGGGTCAGAGCACCACGCGGACGCCGTACGTCCGCAGCCAGGCGTCCAGCAGCAGGGCGCGCGGCAGCCAGGGCGGCGGGGTGAAGGTGCCGGTGTGCCAGCCGCCGCCGTCCACCTGGGCGCGCAGCGCGTCGGCGTTCAGCAGCGGAAGGGCGGGCGAGTCGCGGTCGGCGAGCAGGGCGCGGACGGCCTCGCGGACCGCCTCCAGGTACTCCGGACTCTGCCCGAACGGGAAACCGCTCTTCTGCCGCCGCACCACCTCGGCGGGCAGCAGATCGGCGACCGCCTCGCGCAGCAGCCCCTTCTCCTGGCCGCCGAGCCGCTTGAGCGCCCACGGGGTGTTCCACACGTACTCGACCAGCCGGTGGTCGGTGAACGGCAGCCGGACCAGCAGGCCCGCCGCGAAGCTCATCCGGTCCTTGCGGTCCAGCAGGAAGGGCAGGAAGCGGGTGAGCTGGAGGTGGAAGGCCTCGCGCAGCCGGCGGTCCGCGCCCGACTCGCCCGCCAGCCGCGGGACCTCGGCGAGCGCCTCGCCGTAGCGGGCGGCCACCTCGGCGTCCACGTCCAGGTGCCGGCGCAGCTCGGCGGAGAGCATCCCGCTGCGGTCGGTGATCCCGGCCGACCACGGGAAGTTGGCGGTCGGGCGGTCGGCCTCGGCGGTGAACCAGGGGAAGCCGCCGAAGACGTCGTCCGCACCCTCGCCCGAGAGCACCACCTCGGCGTGGCCGCGCACCTCGCGGAAGAGCAGGTGCAGCGAGACGTCGAGGTCGCCGACGCCGGGCAGGTCGCGGGCGCGCAGGGTGGCGCCCAGGTGGTCGAGCAGCGAGGGGGCGTCCAGCAGGATCTCGGTGTGCCTGGTGCCCACGTGGTCGACCACCGCCCGGACGTACGGGGCGTCCCGGCTGACGTGCAGGGCGTCCGCCTTGAAGTCGGTCTCGCTGCCCGCGAAGTCGACCGAGTAGGTGGCGATCTTGTCGCCGCCGGCCGCGGCCAGGCCGACGATGGCGCTGGAGTCCAGGCCGCCGGAGAGCAGGGCGCCGGGTTTGACCCCGGTGTCGGCGGACTGCCGGCGCACCGTGTCGGCGAGCAGGGCGCGCACCCGCCGGACGGTGGTCGGCTCGTCGTCGGTGTGCTCGGCGGCCTCCGGCGCCCAGTAGCGCCGGTGGCGCACGCCGTTCGGACCGGCGACCAGCAGCCACCCGGGACGGACCTCGTGCAGGCCGCGGTAGACGGCGTCGCCGGGGCGCTTGAGCGCGACGGTGAGGACGTCCACCAGGCCGTTCGCGTCCACCTCGGCGGGCAGCCCGGCGGCCAGCAGGGCCTTCGGTTCGGAGCCGAACGCCAGGGAACCGTCCGGGAGTTCGGCCCAGTAGAGCGGCTCGACGCCGAGCCGGTCGCGGATCAGCACCAGCTCCTCGGTGCGGGCGTCCCAGATCGCCGCCGCGTAACCGCCGACCAGTCGGTCGGCGGCGTCGGCGCCCCACTCCAGGTAGGCGCGCAGGACGAGTTCGGCGTCCGAGCCGTTGCGGATGCGGTGGCCGCGGGCGGTCAGCGTGGTGTGCAGCGGGCCGGGGTTGAGCAGTTCGCCGGAGAAGGCGATGACGGCCGGGGCCGGGTCCAGCTCGGGCGGGAACCAGGGCTGGGGCACGTCGTTGCGGGGCCCGGTGTGGAACTGGCGGTGGCCGAGGCCGGCGTGCCGGGCCAGCCAGGTGCCGCCGCGGCGCGGGCCGCGGTGGGTCAGGGTGTCGGTGAACTCCTGGACGAGTTGGGCCTGTTCGCGCACATCCCCGCTGCGCGACACCAGCCCGGCGATTCCACTCATGCCCCGACCCCCGTGGCCTCGGCGACCTGGGCCAGCGACTCGCGCACCAGTGAGGTGAGCGGCGCGGGCAGCCGGCCCCAGTTGGC
>NZ_JBIVVI010001472.1:0-1940 GCF_044757675.1 Kitasatospora sp. NPDC091257 | reverse complement strand
CCCTCGAACGCCCGCCCTGCCGATGCCGCCGCCCCTGGGCACCGCGTTACTGGTCGTGCCGGCGGGAACCCCCGTTGCCCCGATCCGCGCCACCGGCCTCCCAGGCCGTCAACCTCCGTGCCAGGTCGAGCAGTTCGGGCGCGCGGAGCACCCGCCCGCCGAACCCGGGCAGCTCGACGTGCAGCGGCCCGGTCCAGCGCTCCGGGATCGCCGCCAGGCCGTACCTGGCACCGGCCAGGCCGCCGGTGACGGCGGCCACGGTGTCGGTGTCCCCGCCGGGGTCGATCGCGGCGCGCAGCGCCTGCTCGAAGCCCTCGGTGGTGCGCAGCGCCCAGACCGCCGAGCCGAGGCAGGGCCATACCGCGCCGTTGGCCTCGGTGGCGCGCTCCGGGTGCCAGTCGGGGGCGAGGACGGTGGCGTAGCGCTCCCGGTGGCCGGGGTCGACGTGGGCGAGGACGGCGGGGAGCTCGGCCAGCGGGTCGGCGCCGTGCAGCGCGAGCCGGACGAGCTCGTGGAAGATCGCCGAGCCCTCCCGGGCGGCCCCGTCCCCGTGGGTCAGCGCCGCGATGCGCCGGGCCGCGTCCATGGTGGCCCGCCGTCCGGCGTGGGCGAACGCGACGGCGGAGGTCGAGGCGCGCATCAGGGCACCGTTGCCGGCGGCGCGCAGCGTGGTGTTGAAGTGGACGGCGGCGGCGAGGTCCCAGGGCAGGCCGCTGGTCAGGACGGCTTCCGTCTGGATGCCGATGTCCGAGGGGTCGGCGGCGGCCCAGCGGCGGAACCGGTCGAAGACGTCCGGGAGGTCCAGGCTTCCCCGCTCGATCAGGGACTCGGCGACCAGGACGGCCATCTGGGTGTCGTCGGTGGCCGCGCCGAGCCCCCAGCCGCCGCCCGCCACCAGGTCACCGGGGGTGTCCGGGAAGCGGGCGGAGAAGGCGCCGGCCGGGCCGAACTCGTAGGGGGCGCCGAGGGCGTCGCCGACGGCGGCTCCGAGGACGGCCCCGGCGGCGCGCTCGTCGGGGCCGGTCATGCCACGGGCGGGACGACCGGCAGGTTGCGCTTGTGCTCGGTGCGGCGGTAGTGGCCCAGGACGGTGCGGAAGACGTCCTCGCTGACCGGCAGGCCCTCCAGGAAGTCGTCCAGTTCGTCGTAGCCGACCCCGAGGGCGTCCTCGTCGGGGCGGCCGGGGGCGAGGTTCTCCAGGTCCGCGGTCGGGACCTTCTTGACCAGCTCGGCCGGTGCGCCCAGCGCCTCGGCGATCGCCCGCACCTGCCGCTTGGTCAGGCCGGACAGCGGCATCACGTCGGCCGCGCCGTCGCCGAACTTGGTGAAGAAGCCGACGGCGGCCTCGGCCGCGTGGTCGGTGCCGACGACCAGCCCGCCCTTGGCGCCCGCCGCCGCGTACTGGACCACCATCCGCTGGCGGGCCTTGACGTTGCCGCCGACGAAGTCCTCGTGGCCGTGGTCGGTGTAGGTCAGGCCGGCGGCCTTCAGAGCGGCGAGCGCGCCGTCGGTGGCGGGCTTGACGTCGACGGTCAGCACCTCGTCGGCGCGGATGAAGCCGAGCGCGAGCTGGGCGTCCGCCTCGTCCGCCTGGACACCGTACGGCAGCCGCATCGCGGTGAAGGTCACCTGGCGGCCCTCGGCCCGCAGCCGCTCGACGGCGAGCTGGCAGAGCCGTCCGGCGGTGGTGGAGTCGACACCGCCGCTGATGCCCAGCACCAGGCTCCGCGCGCCGCTGGTCCGCACCTGGTCGGCCAGGAACTCCACCCGGCGCTCGGCCTCCGTCGCGGGGTCCGGCACGGGCGCGACCCCGAGGGCACGGGCGATCTCCCGCTGGACGTCGGCGGGCAGGGGCTCGGTCATTCCGACTCCTCGGGACGGTGGTGGGTGGCGCGGTCACGAGGATACGACCACCGACGATGCGGCCGTCACGGGCGGGG
>NZ_JBIVVI010001471.1:0-1941 GCF_044757675.1 Kitasatospora sp. NPDC091257 | reverse complement strand
GGGTGAAGCCCGTGTCCTCCCCGCCTTCCCCGTTGCCGGCGAAGGTGCCCGCGCCCTGCCAGGCCTGCAGCTGCCAACGGACCCGCTCGGCCAGCGCCGTCGCGGACAACCGGCCCTCGTGCCGCCACAGCCGGGAGGCCGTCCGACCGTCCGCGCAGGCCACCTCGACGGCCACCCGGCGGCAGGTCAGCCCGGCCCCGGCCAGCCGCCGGTGCAACTGCTCGGCCAGCGTGCGGGCGACGAACACCAGCGGCTCGGCCAGCGGCTCCGGCGGGTCGAAGCGCTGCTCGACGGCGAGGTCCGGCTCCTCGTCGCGCGGCACCAGCGGGCGCGGCTGCAAGCCGCGGGCCAGCCGGTGCGCGACCGTCCCGGACGGGCCGAAGCGGTCCGCGACCGACTCGGCCGGCAGGGCGGCGAAGGACCCGACGGTGGGCAGGCCGAGCCGCCCCAGCAGTTCGGCCAGCGTCTCGTCGCCCAGCGCGCTCACCGGGTACGGGGCGAGGAACTCCGCCGTCCGTCCGGCCGGGACCAGCACTCCGGCCCGGGCGGCGAGCACGGCGGCGAACAGGCCGTCGGCGACACCGACCCGGGCCTGCGGGGCGGCTTCGGCCGGAGCGGCCCGGGTCTGCGGGGCGGCTGCTGCGTCCCGGGCCGCCCGGGTCTGCGGGGCGGCTTCGGGTCGGGAGGCGGTTGCCGGTCGGGCCTCGACGGCCACCGCGCCCGGGACGGCGTCCGGGACGAGGGGCCGTCCGAGGGCGTCCGCCACCGCTCTGCCGACCTTGCCGGCCAGCGCCTCCTCGCCGCCGAAGTAGCGGCCCGGGCCCTTCACCGGGATCGCGCACAGTCCCGGACGGATCACCTCCACCCGGGGCGTGAACGCCTCCACCGCCGCGACCACCGGCTCGAAGCGGCGGGTCTCCGCCTCCGGGTCGCGGTCGCGCAGCTCCAGCTCCGGGCAGAGCCGCTGGGCCAGCTTGAGCCGCTGCCCCTGCCGCACCCCGGCCGCCCGGGCGCCCGCCGAGCAGGCGAGGATCCGCCCGCCCTCGGTCACCGCGACCGGGTCGTCGCCGGTGACGGCCACCACCGGCCAGTCCGGGCACCAGACCACCAGCACCCGGGGGGTTCCGTCGTCCGCCATCTCAGACCACCGCCGCCACGCGGGGTGCCATCGGCTCCGCCGCCGGTAGCGCCGGTAGCGCCGGTAGCGCCGGTAGCGCCGGTAGCGCCGGTAGTGCCGGTAGTGCCGGTAGTGCCGGTAGCGCCGGTTCCGCCACCGGCTGCGGCCGTCCCTGTCGCGGCTGTTCCTGGAGCGGGCGCACCGCGCCGTGCTCGTCGGGCAGCCAGAGCCGGGCCGTCCGGCCGCGCACCGCCGAGCCGCGGCCCTCGGCCACCACCTCCACCTGCCGGCCGACGAGCTGCCCGTGGCCGTCGCCCAGCCCGAACCAGCGCCCGGAGCGCACCCCCAGCCGCAGCACCGCGCCCGGCCACGGCCCGGCGACCAGCAGCACGCAGCCGCTGCGCCGCAGCACCGCCGCCAGCCGGGCGGCCAGCTTCGGCGGCACCGGCCCGTCCGGGCGCAGCATGATCAGCTCGACCGCGCCGGCCAGCACCGAGACCACTTCGGCCCAGTGCGGCCCCGGATCGTCCGCGACCAGCAGCCGCCGCAGGTCCAGTCCGTACCCCTCGGCGGCGGCCAGCCCCAGGTCCGGCAGTCCGACCGCCGCGGCCCAGCCGCCCTCGGTCTCCTTCACTCCGGCGGCGAGCGCCAGCAGCAGCCCGGTGTCCCCGCCCGCCACCGACACCGCCGTCCCCCGGCGCAGCCCGGCGTCGGGCAGCACCTCCCGCAGCGCGGACGGCACCGGCAGCAGCCCCGGGGGCTCCGCCGTCCGCCCGGTGGCCGGTGTCGCCCGTCCCTCTCGCTCCTCCCGTTCCCGCGGCTCC
>NZ_JBIVVI010001470.1:0-1945 GCF_044757675.1 Kitasatospora sp. NPDC091257 | reverse complement strand
CAGTTGCGCTCGCGTCACACACCATGGTCTACCGGATCAGGACCCGCCGCGAAGGTGAATCACACAGATTGATCACGACCGAATACGCGCCCTAGCACGGGGGCAGGCTTGTCGCCGTACGGACGGCCGCCTCGGGGTAATCAATCGTTGCCCCGAGGCTCTACCAGGCCGCCCCGCCTCCATCGCCGAACTCTCCCGTTGGGCCAGCATGTTGGCTGGCGGCGACTCCCAGTAAGGGCTACGCGAGCGCGGGAGTGCCCAGAACGCCGAGGAGGGCTGGTCCGGCTGCGGGGGAAACCTCCGCCATCTGTCGGAGGGCTTCGCCCGGCAGGTACCGATAGCTCTGTGGTGGGTGGAACGTTCCGGCGGACCTCAAGGCGGTGAGTGTGACGGGTTCCTCGAAGGTGACCGGTTCCTCCAGTGTGAGGCCACTGGCCTGGGCGGCACCGCTCATGTATTCGTCGTACTCGCGACGGGTGATCCCCGTGCGGGAGCGGCTGGCGGCCCACACCTCGCTCGGGGACCCGACATGGACGGAAGCGACGCGGGCGGTGCCGACCAAGGCCATCGTGGGAGCCGTTGCATAGATCACGACGGGGGTTCCGGGGGGAACGGCGACTCGCTGACGGCGCACCTCGACGGTCTTGCTGCCCGCGAGGATCGCGGTGGCAAATCGCGGGTGGACTGAGAGCAGGAGCGCGCGTTCCTCGTTCACGTCGGCCGGTGCCCTTCCTGGTAGACGGCCTCGAACAGCCTGTTGTCGATCTTCGTGAGCGACATCACGGACAACGGTAGCCCCAGGCCCTCCTTCAGGGAGAGCAGGCGTCGGTACGTCACTGGATTGGGGAAGAGCTCGGTGTCCGAGAAGCGCAGAGCCATGGCCGTACCTGACGTGGAGTTGGCCACTTTGCGGATCTCCTCCAGACCATATACGCCCAAGTGTTCGAATTGAGCGAACAGGGCCTCGGATGTGTCGACCACCACCTGCTCAAGCCGAGAGCAGCCGATCACCATCTGTCCTTCCTGGCTGGACGGGCCCTGGCTGACGTACCAGAGGAGGCGGGCTGGGACGCTCTCACCGCGGCGTCCCGGGGATCGGTAGTAGGCGTGTTCCCTGCTGATTCCCAGCTCGTTCCGTCGCGGCAGAAGAGACGTCGGCTTGTTGAACAACTCGGTCGACCACACCGGGTCGATCGGGACGATGAACGACGGCAGTTCGGAGTCCATGACCTTGGCTGGCCACCACGATCGCTCAACGACGCCGGCGACCTCGGCCGGCAGCCCGGCGGGGAGGGCCAGTGCCGTCGTGCCCAGCTCTCGTGCTGCAGCATCGGCGGCTTCGGTGACGACTGCTGCCGTTCCACAGACATCCACCACGAGCGCCGCCAGACCGTCCTCGTGATCGAGGAAGCCGTCATCGCGAGCTGCGGCGTGTGCCGCGGTGGACGGGAACGGGTCGGTGATGTGCACGACATGTGCGCCGTAGGAGCGGGCCGTCTGCTTCAGCGTGAACAGCACCTGGCGGGCGAGGGTCGCTTCGAGCGAATGGGCAGCGGTACGGAGAACCGGGACGAGGAGTGTCCGACCGTCTACGGCCCAGACACACAGTGCAACCGGGTGCCCGTCGCCGTCGCGGATGAGCTCGCGGCGCCAGCTGAGAGGGTTCCCCTCCAAGCTCTTGAGACGGTTCGCGAAGCCCGAGCCGGTATCGCTGCTCGATTGTTCGAAGAAGGCGACCAGTTCGGCCTCACCGCCCGGCGCGACCTCGCTGATCCGGAACTCGGTGCCCATGAGATCAGCCGGCCGGTACACCTGGGCCTGCCGCAGTTCGTCGACGTGCAGTGCCACCTCTGCCGGAGCCACGATGCGGACCCCGACTGCGTTCCATACGACATCGGTCAGGCGCGTCAGTAGCGCGTCATGGGTGGCGAGCACGTGCACTCCG
>NZ_JBIVVI010001469.1:0-1950 GCF_044757675.1 Kitasatospora sp. NPDC091257 | reverse complement strand
CCCTCTCCCGCCCCCACGTCCCCAAGCCGTCAGGCCTTCGGAAGCGTTATCCCCAGTTCGAGCATAGCGGGGGAGGCCGGGCCGCCCTCGGAGCGCTCGGTCTTGTAGCCCTTGACGCCCGGGGCGACGGTGCGCGGGTCCACGGCCTCGGAGGGGGCGCCGGTGGTGTAGAGGCCCTCGGGGTCCTGGTCGCGGTCGTGCGGCAGGAGCCAGAAGACGCGGCGGCGGAAGGTGCCGGAGGCCCGCGAGGACTTGGCGTCGGGGCCGAGGATCGCGTAGCCGACCATGCGGCCGTCGCGGTGGTAGGCCGGGCGGCCGCGGCGGGTGGTGAGGCGGTCCAGCGACTGACGGACGTAGTCGAGGTCGGAGGTGTCCTCCAGCCAGACGAGGTCGGTTTCGTGGGCGAGCTCGGCCGGGTCGATCAGCGCGCTCACGCGTTGTGCTCCTCTGTGTCGTCGGTGATCAGGCCGATGCCCGGGTAGTACTTGCGGCTGTTGGACAGGACCATCTCCTTGGGAGATGTCATACCCAGTGTCTCGCGAACTCGTGCGGCGAAGGCACGCCCGGATACGGGATTGGCCCCCTCGAAGCCGCACCAACGGGTGTAGGCGCCGAAGAGCTGGGACTGTTCGGCACGCATGCCCTCGCCTGTGACGCACGCCTCCTTGAGGAAGCGGCCGACGTGGTCCTCGGTCTCGGCGTAGGCGGTGGTGGCGGTCTGGACGGCCTGGGGGCCGGCGAGGTCCTTCTCCCCGGCGAAGTAGCGGCGGGCTCCCTCGATGAGCCACGCCAGGATCCCGGGGCCTTCCTCGGCGACGAGGACGTGGGCCAGGTTGTCGATCTTGCGCTCCTCGGGCACGACCCGTTCGAACGGGATCAGGCGCATGCGCCGCCAGAAGGCGAAGCCGCCGGTGCCGACCTCGGGGCGGTGGTTGCCGAGCAGCCAGAGCTTGTGGGTGGGCTCGAAGGAGAAGAAGTCCTGGCGCATCCGGCGGGCCTTGATCTTGTCACCGCCGGTGAGCAGCTTGACCCGGGCCTCGTCGAAGCGGTCGCCGGGCTTGAGTTCGGAGCAGACGATGATGCGGCGGCCGTGGAGCTCGGCGAGGTCGGTGGGGTGGCCGTCGAAGGTCTTGGCCATGAGGAAGCCGGGCGGGGCCGCGTCGGCGTAGTCGCCGAGGAGCTGGATCATGACGTCGAGCAGGACGGACTTGCCGTTCTTGCCCTGGCCGTAGAGGAAGGGCATGACCTGGGCGCCGACGTCGCCGCTGATGGAGTAGCCGAGCAGCAGGTGGAGGAAGTCGCGGGTCTGGCGGCCTTCCTTGTCGTCGCCGAAGGTGTCGGTCAGGAAGCGGTTCCAGCGCGGGGTGGGCATCCGGGCCGGGGCCAGGGTGGTGGAGCGCGAGTGGTGGTGGACCTTCGGGTCCGGCGGGACGATCGCGCCGGTGCGCAGGTCGACCACGCCGCCGGGGGTGCACAGGGCGTACGCGTCGGCGTCGAGGAGGGCCGCGTTGAGCACCATGCCGGGGGCGGACTTGGCCTGGGTGAGCATGGCGTTCATGCCGGAGGTGGACAGGGCCCGGCGGCGGTGCCGGCGCAGGTCGGTGTTGGTGTAGAGGCCGCGCGAGTCGTGGGTGGCGATGCTCTCGGCCATCTCGCCGGCCGCCCACAGGACGGTGTCGTCCTCGTCGAGCTGCCAGCGGTGGGCGGACCACCGGTACCAGCCGAGGCCGGGGACGTGGCGGTAGTCGCTTCCGTAGAGGTGGACGAAGAGCTTGGCGTTGCCGCGGTCGGAGAGCGAGTCGGGCAGCAGGCCGTGCGCGGTCGCCTGCGGGCCTGCCGCAGAGGCCTGTGCGGGCTCCCGCGCCGCCTGCGGTACCACGGGAGCCGCTGTCGTCGGCGTCGGGTCGAGGAGGCTCTCCTGGACGGCGGTGCCGTGCCACGGGGGGTGGG
>NZ_JBIVVI010001468.1:0-1952 GCF_044757675.1 Kitasatospora sp. NPDC091257 | reverse complement strand
GGGAGGGAAAGGGGCGGAAGAGTCGGCCTGTACGCCGGGTTCTGTCTCCCGGGTTGCTTGCGCGGCCCGGGGAGGCGGCCATCCATCTAGGGCTGCCGTTGCCGACAGCCTCGTGCGGTCCACCCGCGGACTCGGGCGAGCAGCCTTCAATCGTCCGCGCACGGCGCCCGAAGGCGCCGATCTTGACCTTGCTCCAGGTGGGGTTTACCTAGCCGGCCGGGTCACCCCGGTCGCTGGTGGTCTCTTACACCACCGTTTCACCCTTACCCACCACGAAAAGCGGTGGGCGGTCTGTTTTCTGTGGCACTGTCCCGCGGGTCACCCCGGGTGGGCGTTACCCACCACCCTGCTCTGTGGAGCCCGGACGTTCCTCGGCGGGTCTGGGACCCGTCGCGACCGCCCGGCCGGCTCTTCCGCCGTAGTGGTCATGGTAGCCGCTCGGGCGGCGCCTCCCGTACACCGGACCGGACGGCCGGCGGCTCGGCGCCGAGGCGGGCGGCCACCCGGGCGGCCGTCGCGCTCGCCCAGGCCGTGGTGGTGACCAGGCCCAGGACGAGGACGGCGCCGCCGAGGCCGACCAGGATCCACCAGCCGGCGTGGCTGGCCCGGGCGAAGCCGGTCGCGACCGGCCCGACCACCGCCGAGGCGACGACCGTGCCGATCACCGCCACGCCCAGCGACTGGCCGATCTGACGGCTGGTCGAGGCGACCGCGGCCGCCACGCCCGCCTGGGCGCGCGGCATGCCGGACACCGCGGCGTTGGTGATCGGCGCGTTCACCATGCCGAAGCCGAAGCCGAACAGCCCGTAGGCGACCAGCAGCAGGGCGGGCGGGGAGTCGGCGGCGAGCCGGGTCAGCAGCAGCCCGCTCGCGGCGAGGCCGAGCCCGGCCGCGACCAGCGGCAGGCGCGGGCCCCGGCTCGCGACGATCCGCCCGGACAGCGGCGCGCAGACCAGCATCATCCCGGCCATCGGCAGCGTCCACAGGCCGGCCTCGACCGGGCCGTAGTGGCGGACGTCCTGGAGGTAGAGGGTGTTGAGGAAGAGGAAGCCCCCGAGCGCGGCGAAGGCGCAGACCGCGGTGACGGTGGCGCCGGTGAACGGCGCGCTGGCGAAGAACCGCGGGTCCACCAGCGGCTCGGCCACCCGGCGCTCCCAGAGCGGGAAGGCGATCAGCGCGGCCCCGGCGGTGAAGGCCAGCGCGAGGATCAGCGGGGACGTCCAGCCGTTGGCCGGCCCCTCGATGATCGCGGCGGTGCCGCAGCCGAGCAGCACGATCATCAGCAGCTGCCCGACCGGGTCCAGCCGGCGCGGCCGGGGCGCCCGGGACTCGGGCACGAAGCGGGCGGTCAGCGCGATGGCGGCGAGCGCCACCGGGACGTTGATCAGGAAGATCGACGGCCAGCCCGCGCCGTCCACCAGGAAACCGCCGAGCAGCGGGCCGAGCGCCATCGAGATGCCGACCACGCCGCCCCAGACACCGATCGCCCGGGCCCGCTCCTTCGGGTCGGTGAAGGTGTTGGTGATGATCGACATCGCCACCGGGTTGAGCATCGAGCCGCCCACCGCCTGGAGCGCCCGGAACGCCACCAGCCAGCCCAGGCTCGTCGCCTGGCTGCACAGCAGCGAGCCGAGCGCGAAGCAGACCAGCCCGGTCTGGAACACCCGGCGGCGACCGAAGCGGTCGGCCACCGAGCCGAACAGCATCAACAGCGAGGCCAGCACCAGGGTGTAGGCGTCGATGATCCACTGCAGCCCGGACGCCGGGGCGCCCAGGTCCCGCTGGATCACCGGCAGGGCGATGTTCACCACGGTGTTGTCGAGGCCGACGATGAACAGGCTCAGGCAGCAGATCGCCAGGACGAGCAGACGGCGGCGGGAGCCGGGCGCGGGCCCGGGGGCAGGCACGGGCGCGGCGGCGGCGCGGGGCTGGGGGGCGGGCACGGACCGATC
>NZ_JBIVVI010001467.1:0-1956 GCF_044757675.1 Kitasatospora sp. NPDC091257 | reverse complement strand
AGGGAGGGGCTGCTGGAGGTCCGCCTCCAGGCGCCGGTCCGGGTTGCGCAGCAGCGCGGCGGCCTCCTGGATCTGCTGGCGGGTGTACCGGCCGGCCCGCATCGCCGGTCCGACGGCGAGGTTGATCTCGCGCACGCCGGCCGTGAGCGGGATGCCCAGGACCTCGTACGGCGACGGTTCGTTCAGTGGCATGGCGGGCGGTCTCTCTCCTCACGGTGTCGGGGACGGCTCGGGGTGGCGGCCCGGGTGACGGTCTGCGGTCTGCGGTCTGCGGTCTGCGGCGTACGGTCTAGGACGACGCCAACTGCCGTGCGGTTGCCGTCAGTAGAGCGAGTTGATCCGCCGCTGCATGACGTGCAGCTCGACGTCGTCCGGGCTGTACTCGACGGCCTTGCGGGCCAGGTCACGGGCCTCGCGCAGCTTCCGGGCATTGGCCTGCTGGACGGCGAAGGAGCCGTAGACGATGCCGAGTTCGCGGCGCAGCTTGTCGGTGTCCTCCGCGGTGCCGGACAGTTCGAGCGCCTCTTCCAGCAGCCGGATCGCCGCGCGGTAGCGGCGGCCCTCGTAGTGGCTGATGGCCTTGCCGCGCCAGACGCTGACCATCAGCCGGCGGATGTCGGTGGAGTCGTCGTAGGACCTGGCCTTCTGGAGCATCGCGGCCTGGTCGGTGAACGGCTGGTCCTCCATACCGTCCACCACGTGGTTGGCCAGCATCACCGAGACCCGGCGCGGGGCCTCCTGTTCGACCCCGCCTTCCCATTCCGGGTCGGCGCGCAGCGCCTCGGCCATCCACTCGACGGCGCGCCGGCGGTCGTCGGCGAAGGCGGCCGAGCGGGCGAGCTGGCGCAGCACGAAGGCGAGGCCGAGCCGGTGGTCCGGATCGGGGTTGAGTTCGATCAGCGCCCGCCAGGCTTCGGCGGCCTCCACGAGTTCCGCGTCGGTGGCGTCGGCGTGGCTGAGCTGGCCGGCCCGGTTGCCGAGGGCGGCCTCCAGGAAGTGGCGGGCGGTCGGGTCGTCGGGTGCCAGCTCCAGGCTCTTCTCCAGCAGCGCGAGGGCGCGGGGGTAGTCCTTGTCCTCGTTGTTGATCTTGCGCGCCCACTGGGCGTAGGTGGCACCGAGGTCGCCCTGCACCTCGGGGTCGTCGGGGGCCAACACCAGGGCCTTCTCCAGGAGTTCGGCGGCCCCGGCCTGGTCGTCCAGGTTGTTCTTGAGCAGCGCGCGGGCCGCTCGCAGGCCGGACTCGGCGGCGATGGCGGCGGCGTCGGCGGGCAGCCTGGCACCGGGGACGGACCGGGCGCGGGTGAGGCTCTCCAGGGCCTCGCGCCAGTCCTGGTTGCGGTGGTGCTCGCGGGCCTGGCTGACCAGGGACTCGCCGAGCAGCGACTGCCAGTCCTCGCCGCGCCGCTGTTCGGGCACCGCGTCCAGGGCGGCGACGGCGGCGGCCTGCCGGCCCTGGAGCTGCAGGTAGCGCTGCGCGCCGAGGTCGCCGAACAGGCCGAGGGCCCGGGTGGGCGCGGGCGCGTCGGGGCCGGCGGGCCGCCGCCAGGCCCGTACGGCCTGCTCGAAGGCCTCGGCCCAGTCGGGGAGTTCGGGATCGTCGCGGAGCAGCCCTTCGAGGGCGGGGCCGAGCGCGAGACGGCGGGCCGGGCGGCCGGGCAGGGTGATCCGGATGTCCTCCTGGGCGAAGGCGTCCGCGCAGTGCGCCTCCATGCCGAGGCGCAGCGTCCAGGCGGTGACCTCGTCGCCGCTGCGCCCGGCGGCCCGGTCCAGGGCGCGCAGGTCGTCGCGGAGGCGGTCGAGCAGGGCGGCGCGGGCGGCGGCCAGCCGCTGGGGTTCGGCGGTGCGGCCGGTGATCCGGGCGGACTCGGTCCACAGCTCGGGCTGGTGCAGGGCGGCGACCAGGCAGCCGAGCGTCCAGGCCCAGACCTCTTCGCCGGGGGAGTCGGGGGCGCCGGG
>NZ_JBIVVI010001466.1:0-1957 GCF_044757675.1 Kitasatospora sp. NPDC091257 | reverse complement strand
GCGGGCCGTCGCCGCGGTCGGCGCGGTCGGCGCCGCCGCGCTGCTGTCGGGCTCGCTGCCACCCGGACCGGCCGTCCCGGTTCAGAGGGCCCGGCGGCGTTGCAGCCAGACGAAGGCCGCCCAGCCCGGCAGCACCGGCAGGATCAGCGTCAGCAGGCGGTACAGCGCCACCGAGGCCAGTGCGCCGCCCTGTTCCATCGAGGCGGTCTGCTGGAGCAGCGTGAGCAGCATCCCGTCCACCGCGCCGGCCCCGCCCGGGGTCGGCGCCGCGCTGCCCACCGCGTTGCCCACCAGGAACACCACCGCGACCGCGGCGAAGGACGGCTCCGGGCCGATCGCCCGGGCACAGCAGTACAGGCAGGCGATCAGGCAGATCGACACCAGCAGCTGCCCGGTCACGCCCACCGCCAGCCGGGTCGGGCTGCGCAGCAGGTCCAGCAGCCGCGGCAGCACCTCGGCCGTCAGCGGCCGCAGCCGCGTCGCCAGCCACCGCCGCGCCACCGGGATCGCCGACACCACCGCCAGCAGCGCCGCCGCCCCCGCCAGCCCGGCGACCACCGCGGGCAGCGCGTCCAGCTCGGAGCCTCCCGGCTCGAAGCCCAGCAGGTAGACGAAGGCCCCCAGCTGCAGCAGGTGCAGCACCAGGCCGATCAGCGTCCCCACGCCGACGCTGGACAGCGCCTGCGCGGTGGGGATGCCCGCCCGCTGCAACAGGCGGGTGTTCAGCGCGACCCCGCCGACGCCGCCGGGCGACACCAGCTTCACGAACGACCCGGCCACCTGCGCCAGCACCGCGTTGCGGAAGTTCAGCCGCTCCGGCACGAAACCGACGAAGCCCATCGCCGCCGCGACGTGGCTCGTCGCCGCCGCCACCAGCGCCAGCAGCAGCCACCAGGGATCGGCGTCCGCCAGCGCGGAGACCGGATTGTCCTCCGCCGCGAACAGCTGCGGGATCAGCAGCCAGCCGGCCACCACGCCGCCCACGACGATCAGCAGGGTCCGCGGCCGCAGCCGCTCCAGCCGCACCGGGCGGCCCACCACCTGCGGGCGGGTGCGCAGGACCTCCGCGCGGATCTCGTCGAGGAGGCCGCCGGGGGCGGGGGAGTCGTGCGGGGTCCCCGGCTCGGGGGTGGTGGCGGCTCCGGTGCCACCGGTGGGCGCGCCCACGTCACCGGCTGCTGCGCCGTGGCTGCCGCTCGCCGGGGCGGCGGCTCGGGCGGTGGTGCGTTTGGCGTGCTGCCTGAGGGCGCGGCGGGTGGTGTGGGTGAGGGCGATGGGCTGGAGCAGCGGGAGGGCGGCGTCGATCGGGTCGGGGCCGAGGACGGCGGTGGCCGTGCGGACCGAACGGGCGGCGCCGGCGCGCAGGGCGAGGGTGGTGAGGAGCTGGGCGAGGTCGCAGCACAGGACGAGTTCGGTGGCGGCGATGTCGCCGTCGGCGAAGTCGACCAGGTGCACGGCGCCGGAGCCGTCGATCAGCAGGGAGGAGGGGACGAGGGCGCGGTGGGCGATCTCGCGGCGCTGGAGCAGGGCGAACTGTCGCCAGGCGTCGGTGAGCAGCTCGTCGGTGATCTCCTCGTCGGTGAGTTCGTCGAGGGTGCGTCCGGCCAGCCGCTCGTACGCGATGAGGGCGGTGTCCTGGCCGATGCCCGCGGTGGCGGCGATGCGGCGGGTGCGGACGCCGGCCGCGAGGGCCGCGTACGTGACCAGGGCCTCGTGCTCCAGGCCGGTGCGCGGGGAGCGCAGGACGCGCGGGTCGGGGGCGGTGCGCAGGCGCAGCCGGCGCCAGGCGCGCTGGACGGCGGCGGCGGTGACGGCCTGCCGGTCGAGGAGCTGGACGTCGAGGTCGGGGCGGTCGTCGGCCTGCCGGACCCGGTAGCGGTCGGGGCCGGCCGGCCGGGCCTCGACCGGGCGCAGGCCGCTGTCGCGCAGGGCGCGCAGGACCTCGCCGGGCCGGGGG
>NZ_JBIVVI010001465.1:0-1960 GCF_044757675.1 Kitasatospora sp. NPDC091257 | reverse complement strand
CGGCCCCGGCCTCCTCCGCCGGCTCTCCGGCCTCTGCACGTCCCGGCGTCCCCCGGGCGAGCGGTCGGTGCGCCGCCTGAGCAGGCTGCTGAGCCATCCCCTCGCGAGGGAGGCCGTGCTCGCCGCCGCCGAGCCGGAGGAGGTCGCCGAGCTGCACACGCGCATGGCGGAACTGCTCGACGAGAGCGGTGCGCCGGCGACGGCCGTGGCCTCCCGGCTCCTGCGGGTGGACCGGCCGAGCGAGGTGTGGATGGCCCGTTCGCTGGCCGACGCCGCGGAGGAGGCGATGCGCGCCGGCCAGGTCGCGGAGTCCGCCGCGTATCTGCGCCACGCGCTGAGCGGCCCGCTCGATCGCGACCGGCGTGCCGCCCTCTGCCTGCGCCTCGGCGCCCTGGAGCTTCCGAACAACGCGACCGCCGGCATCCGCAGACTCCACACCGGGCTGGAACTGCACACCGATCTGCGGGAACGGGCGACCGCGGCGACGGCCCTGAGCGCCGCCCTCGTCGCGGGCCGGGATCCCGACACCGCGCTGCGGGTCCTTCACCAGGTGAGCCGTGCCGCCGACGACGACGAGCTCGTCCAGGTGCTGCAGACCCTCGGCGCGCTCGTCTCCTCCCACGACGGCGACGCCTGGCGCGGCGCCGTCGCGGGCCTGCGCGCGCTGGCCCCGACGGTACCCCCGGCCATCGAGCCGCTGGTGTGCGGACTGATCACCGAGTACGAAGCCGGGGCCGGCCTCCGCTCGGCGGCCGAGGTGCTCGCCCGGGTCCGGCCGCGCCTGGCGATGCCGGTGGACCCGCGGCTGCGGACCGCCTGGCTCGGCAGCGCGGCCACCCTGCTGCAATGGGCGGACCGCCTGGAGGAAGCGCGTGAGCTGACCGGCCTGTGCCTGCCCGTCCCGCCCGTCCCCCCGGACCTGACGGACGTGGGTCTGCAGTGTCTGCTCAGCGTCCGGGCCGAGGCGGCGCTCTGGGCGGGGGAATTCGACCGCGTCATCGCGGAGAACGCCGACCTGGTGGCGGCGACCGCGGGGCAGGGCGTGCGACTGCCGCATCTGGCGGCCATGGTGGCGACGGCCCTGTGCGAGACGGGCCGGCGCGCCGGGGCGTGGGAGGCCGTGGCCCTCGCCGGCCCGTCCGGCAGCGACAGGTCCTGGGAGTGGAACGAACTCGGCTACACCCGGGCCCTGCTGCACGCGGCGGACGGCGACTGGCAGGCCGCCCTCGACGACTACCTGCGCTGCGGAGCCGGCCAGAGCGCCCGTGACTTCGTCAGTCCGGTCGCCACGCCGTGGCGTTCCGGGGCGGCGCTCGCCCTGGTGCGGCTCGGGCGGCGGGAGGAGGCGCGCGAACTCGCCGAGGAGGAACTGCGCCACGCCCGGACCTGGGGCACCGCGCGTACCGTCGGCCGGGCGCTGCGGGCGTACGCCGCGACCGTGGGCGGCAGGCTGGCCCTGTGTTCGCTGACCGAGGGCGCCGAACTGCTCAGGCCGGGTTCCGCGCCCGTGGAACTCGTGGAGGTCCTGGTCGATCTCGGCCGGGCCCACCTCGAAGCGGGCAACGGCCGCAAGGGGCGTGACACGCTGCGCGAGGCGCACGCCGCGGCCCGGCGACTGGCCGCACCCGCTCCGGAGGCCGGAGGGCCGGCCGCCGTCGGCCGTCTCCTCGGCCTGACGCAGGAGGCGTTGCGCGAGGGCGGGGTGCGGAACAGGAACGGCGGACACGCCCTGACCCCCGCCGAACGGCGCGTGGCCGAACTGGCGGCGGCGGGGCACAGCAACGCCCAGATCTCCTCCGCGCTCTGCCTCACCCGCCGCACCGTGGAGACGCACCTCACCAACGCCTACCGGAAGCTGCGGATCGCCCGGCGCACCCAGCTGGTGGCGGTGTTGGAGCGGTAGCAACCCGGGGCGGGTCCGGGTCCGGGGCGGTCCGGGGCGGGTCCGGAGCGGGGCCGG
>NZ_JBIVVI010001464.1:0-1961 GCF_044757675.1 Kitasatospora sp. NPDC091257 | reverse complement strand
GGTGTCGGGGGATCCCGGCACCCCTTCCGTGTTCCCGTCCCACTCCTGGAGGTTCCCCCGTCATGACCGCGCCCGTCTTCGTCGTCGAGACCGAGCGGATCGCCGCCGCCGTGCCCGGGGCCGTGGTGCGTCTGGACGGCCCGGAGGGGCGGCACGCGGCCGCGGTGAAGCGGCTGGAGCGGGGCGAGGCGGTCACCCTGGCCGACGGGCTGGGACTCGGGGTGGACGGCACGGTCGCCGAGGTGCTCGGCAAGGACGCGATCGACGTGACGGTCGCCGCCGTGCGCCGGGAGCCGGAGCCCGCGCCGCGGATCGTGGTCGTCCAGGCGCTGCCCAAGGGCGACCGCGGCGAGCTGGCCGTGGAGACGATGACCGAGGTCGGCGTGGACGTGGTGGTCCCGTGGTCCGCCTCGCGCTGCATCACCCAGTGGAAGGGCGAGCGCGGCGCCAAGGCGCTCGCCAAGTGGCGGGCCACCGCCCGGGAGGCGGGCAAGCAGTCCCGCCGGCTGCGCTTCCCCGAGGTCCGCGAGCCGATGACCACCCGGCAGCTGGCGCCGGTGCTGGCGCAGGCCGCGTTCGCCGCCGTGCTGCACGAGGAGGGCGCCGAGCCGCTGGCGCACGCCGGGCTGCCGGAGGGCGGGGACATCGTGCTGGTGGTCGGCCCCGAGGGCGGGGTCTCCCCGGAGGAGCTGGCCGCCTTCGCCGAGGCGGGCGCCAAGCCGTACCGGCTGGGCTCCTCGGTGCTGCGCACCTCGACCGCCGGGGTGGCCGCCGGCGCGCTGCTGCTCGGGCGCACCGGCCGCTGGTCGTGACGGCGGCCGTGCAGGCGGTCGGGGCGGCCTGCGGGGCGGTTCCCGGGAGGGCGTAACAGCCCTCCGCGGGCGGCGCCGGAAGTCTGGGAAAAACGGCGCGGATCGTACGCGCACCTGCTTAGGCTGGCCGGGTGACGGACTCCCTGAGCACCTCCTCGAACAGCTCGGCGGGCGCCTACCTGCGCCATCCCCACCTGCACGGCGACCTGGTCGCCTTCGTCGCCGAGGACGACCTCTGGCTCGCCCCGCTGGACGGCGGCCGGGCCTGGCGGCTGACGGCGGACCACCTGCCGGTCCACCACCCGAGGTTCTCCCCGGACGGGCGGCACCTCGCCTTCACCTCCACCCGGGACGGCGCGCCCGAGGTGCACGTGGTGCCGGTGGACGGCGGCCCGGCGCGCCGGCTCACCCACTGGGGCAGCCACCAGACCCGGGTGCTCGGCTGGACCGCCGACGGCCGCCCGATCGCCGCCACCGCCGCGGGCGAGGCCAGTTTCCGCCGCACCTGGGCGCACGCCGTGCCGCTGGACGGCGGCGAGCCGCAGCGGCTGCCGTACGGGCCGGTCGGCGGGCTCGCCTTCGAGCCGGGCGGGGACCGGGTGCTGCTGAGCAGCGTCAACGGTCGCGACCCGGCCTGGTGGAAGCGGTACCGGGGCGGGCGGGCCGGCAAGCTGTGGCTGGGCCGGGACGAGTTCGTCCGCGTCCACGCGGAGCTGGACGGGCAGCTGGACTCCCCGCTGTGGGTGGCCGGGCCGGGCGGGCGGGGCGGCCGGATCGCCTTCCTGTCCGACCACGAGGGCGTCGGCGAGCTGTGGTCCAGCGGCCCGGACGGCACCGACCTGCGCCGCCACACCGCCGACCCGGACGGCTTCTACGCCCGCGGCGCCACCACCGACGGCACCCGGGTGGTCCTCCACCGGGCCGGCGACCTCTGGCTGCTGGACGACCTGGACGGCGCCGAGCCGCGCCGGCTGGAGGTCCGCCTCGCCGGTCCGCGGGCCGGGCGCCGCCCCCGCCCGGTGCCCGCCGCGCACTGGCTGGACTCCGTCGCCCCCGACCGCACCGGCCGGGGCAGCGCCGTGGTGGTGCGCGGCAGCGTGCACTGGCTGACCCACCGCGAGGGCCCGGCCCGGGTGCTGGACGAGACCC
>NZ_JBIVVI010001463.1:0-1962 GCF_044757675.1 Kitasatospora sp. NPDC091257 | reverse complement strand
GGGTGCGCAGGGTGAGCCGCTCGGGCCGGCCGAGGGCGGCGGCGGCCTCGGGGAGGGTGAAGAGCAGGGCGAGCGGCAGGGCGGCGAGCCGGGCCAGGGCGAGCCGTCCCCGGTCGGTGAGGTCGCGCCAGCCGGAGTCCAGCCGGGCGCGGACGGTGACGTCCCCGGCGACCAGTTCGTCCAGGGCGCCCGCCGGGTCCTCCAGCCGGGCCGCGTACTCGGCGAGCGGGAGATGGCGCAGCACGGCCAGCCGGGTGCCCGCGACCCGGACGGCGAGCGGCAGCAGCCCGCAGGCGGCCACGATCCGGGCGGCGGCGGCGCGGTCGGCGCCGGTCCGGCCGGTGCCGACGATCCGGCCGAGCAGGTCCAGGGCCTCGGTGGGGGCGAGCGGCGGGACGGCGACGCGGCGCACCGAGGCGAGGCCGGCCAGCTGGCTGCGGGAGGTGACCAGCACGGCGCTCGGGCCGAAGCCCGGCAGCAGCTCGCGGACCACGGCCTCGCCCGGGGCGTCGTCCAGGATCAGCAGCAGCCGGCGCCCGGCGAGCGAGGCGCGCCAGAGGGCGGCGGCCCGGGCCGTGTCGCCGGGGCCGGGTTCGGGGGCGTGGTCGGGGTCTTGGGCGGGGGCGAGCCGAACGGTCCCGACGGGTGCGACGGGTGCGGCGCCCGGGCGGCCGGTGAGGACGGCGAGTTCGGCGAGCACCTCGGGCAGCGGGCGGGCGGTGCCGTCCTCGGCGCGCAGCCGGACCAGCACCCGGCCGTCCGGGAAGCGGTCGGCGAGCAGATGGCCGGCGTGTACGGCGAGCGCGGTCTTGCCGCAGCCGGCCGGGCCGGAGAGCACCGCGACGCGCCCGCCGCCCTCACCCAACTCGTCGACGAGACAGCGCAGTTCGTCGGTTCTTCCGGTGAAGTCGGCGGTGTCGGCGGGCAGCAGCGCGGCGCCGTTCGGCCCGGCGCCGCGCTCCGGGCGGGCGGCGGTGGGCAGGGAGCGGCCGCGGGCGAGCAGCTCCCGGTAGCGGGCGGTCAGCGCGGGGCTCGGCTCCAGCCCCAACTCCCGGGCGAGCAGCTGGCGGTGGGTGTCGTAGACGGCGAGCGCCTCGGCCTGGCGGCCGGACAGGTGCAGGGCGTTCATCCGGGCGGCCTGGAGGCGCTCGCGCAGCGGGTGGCGCTCGGCGAGCTCGGCGAGGTCCTCGGCGACGGCCCCGGGGTTGCCGAGCTCCAACTCGGTCTCCGCCCAGTCCTCGTGGACGCCCAGGCAGCGGGCCTCCAGCCGGTCCGCCTCCGCCTCGACGGCCGGCGAGCGGCGCAGGTCGGCGAGCGGCGGGCCCTGCCAGAGGTCGAGGGCCTGGCGCAGCAGCCGGGCGGCGGGGGCGAGCGCTCCGCCGTCGGCGGCGGCCCGGCCGGCCCGGGCCAGGGCGCGGAACCGCAGCAGGTCCAACTCGGGCTCGGCGACCCGCAGCAGGTAGCCGGCGGCCGAGTGCACCAGCCGGTCGGGCCCGTCCCCGCGGCCGAGCAGGGTGCGCAGGGTGCAGATGTAGACCTGGAGGTTCTTCCGGGCGGTGCGCGGCGGCTCCTCGGGCCACACCGCGTCGGTGAGCAGGTCGACCGGGACGGCGGTGTTGGCGCGGCTCAGCAGGACGGCCAGCACCAGCCGCTGCTTCAGCGGCCCGAGGGCCAGCGGGCGGCCGTCGGCCTCCCCGGTGAGCGGGCCGAGGACGGCGAAGCGCAGCCGGGCGGGGGTGGCGGGCTGGGCCAGGGGCATCGGCGTACCTCCGGGGCTTGGGCGTTCGCGTGGGCTTGGGCGTTCGCGGCAACGGTGTGGCAGGTGGCGGGGCGGCCGCGGTGCGGGTGCGGGTGCGGCGGTGCGGTGTGGGCGCAGGCTACTTGACGGCCGATCGGCGCTGAAGGCCGCGGATTCGGCCGGGTCCGCTCCCCCCGGGCTCATGGCCGGGGCCCCGCGGCGGG
>NZ_JBIVVI010001462.1:0-1964 GCF_044757675.1 Kitasatospora sp. NPDC091257 | reverse complement strand
GGGACGGAAGGCTCATCCGACCCCCGAGGGAACCCTGAGGGGCAACCCCGAGAAGCCCTTCGACGTCCTTGTGACCTGCAGGTCAACGCAAGATCCGACAATCGCACGGTGGCTTCAGGTGTTGCGTATCAGCACACCGCAGCGGGCAGTCCGTAAGCTGTGCCAGACAGGAACTGACGATGGCCCAACCGACGGGGCCTCACCCACAGGCTGACGGGGAACGAAACATGGCGATGATGCGGCTGAGGCGTGAGGACCCCCGCATCGTCGGGCCGTACCGCCTGCACCGGCGACTGGGCGCCGGCGGCATGGGCGTCGTCTACCTCGGCTCCGACCGCCGCGGGCAGCGCGTCGCCCTCAAGCTGATCCGCGCCGAGCTCGCCGAGGACCAGGAGTTCCGCACCCGCTTCGCCCGCGAGATCGCCGCCGCCTCCCGGATCCGGGGCGGCTGCACCGCGCGCGTGGTCGGCTCGGACATCGAGACCGAACGGCCCTGGCTGGCCACCGCGTACGTGCCGGGGCCCTCGCTCTACAAACGGGTCGGCGACGAAGGACCGCTCAACTGGCCCGAGGCCGCCCGGATCGGGGCCGCGCTCGCCGACGGACTGGTCAAGGTGCACGAGGCGGGAGTGGTCCACCGGGACCTCAAGCCGTCCAACATCCTGCTCTCGCCCCGAGGCCCGCGGATCATCGACTTCGGCATCGCGTGGTCGCGCGGCGCCAGCACGCTCACCCACGTCGGCACCGCGGTCGGCTCCCCCGGCTTCCTCGCGCCCGAGCAGGTGCGCGGGGTCGCCGTCACGCCCGCCACCGACGTCTTCGCCTTCGGGGCCACCCTCGCGTACGCACTCACGGGGGACACCCCGTTCGGCTCCGGGGCGTCCTCCGAAGTGATGCTGTACCGGGTCGTCCACGAGGAGCCCGACCTCTCCGCCGTACCGCCGCAACTGGCGCCGCTGATCCGGGCCTGCCTGGCCAAGGAACCCGCCGAACGCCCCGGAGCCGCCGCGCTGCACGAGCGGCTCAGCGAACTGGCGGCGCGCGGTGCGGCCGCCGGGAACGCCGGCGGCGCCCGCGGCACACGACCCGGACGGGCCGCCCCCGCACCCGCTCCGGCCCAGCAGGAGAACGGGCGGCAGAGCGTACCGGCCCCCGGACGCCCGCCCGAGCCGCCCGCCGCGGCACGGGCCCGGGCTGCGGCGGGCCGCCCCGGCGCGCAGGCCGCCGGGGCCGCCGGACGGCGACCCCAGGGACCGGCCGCGCCCGCGCCGCGGCCCGAAGCCACGCCGGTGACCCGCCCGCTGCGGGCGCGTCCGGACCGTCCGCAGACCCCGCCCCCGGGCCGCCCCGGCCCCCACGACCGGGCACGCCCCCGGGACCGCCAGCACACCCCCGCCCCCGGCGGGCGGCCCGGCACCGCCCGGCAGCGGCTGCTCCGGCAGCGACTGGTGGTCTTCGTCACCGTGACCATCGGGGTGGCGCTGGCCATCGCGGCGGCGCAGGGCTGCGAGAACCGGGACAACCGGAGCGTGCGGCCACCGAGCGCGGTGGTGGTGAATACGGGCTCCGGCGGCGAACAGGCGGTGCCGGGGACCTCGGCGGACGTCGTGCCGCAGTCCTCGACCGCGCCACAGTCCTCGACCGCGCCGCTCCCGGCGGCGGCGCGCAGTGGCGCGGACAGCGGGCTGACAGCCCCGCAGGCGCCCGTGCCACCGGTGGACTGGCCCAACCGCAGCTACCCCGACGGGGCCGGCGGGCCGGCCGTCGCCCTGCAGAACGGGCACTCGGTCGGGGCCGGACCGCAGGTCACGCTGAGCGCGGTGCTGCCGGCCCGGTACAAGGGCCTGCCGGCCGCGGTGGTCGTCCTGCGGCGGGCGGAGGGTTCGACCCAGGTCGACCTCGTCCAGCTCTACACCTTCACCGGGGACACCCCGGTCGCCACCACCTCCCGCACCTCGGTGGCG
>NZ_JBIVVI010001461.1:0-1969 GCF_044757675.1 Kitasatospora sp. NPDC091257 | reverse complement strand
CCCCCGCCGCCGTCCGAGCCGCCCACCGCCGGCATGCCCACCCCCGGCTCCGAGCCCGTGGCCGAGTGGTGGCGCAAGTCCGGCCCCGTCATCCCGGCCCCGATCTCCGGCGGGCCGGACTCCACCGTCCACACCCCGATCCCGATCGGCGCCGCCCCGGCCACCCAGGCCGCCACCATGGCGGCCACCGCCGAGGCGTTCTGGGCCCCGGCCGGGAAGCTCTTCGCCGAGCAGGCCACGACGATCGCCTCCCAGGTGGGAGAACAGATCGGCCAGTTGCTGACCGAGACCGAGGCCCAGCGCACTGCCCGCCAGCAGGTCGAGTACGAGCAGCTGCTCGCGGGCCAGCGTGCCCGGATGGACGCCGCGCTCGGCAAGGTCGGCGAAACCTCCCAGGAGCGCTCGGCGCGCCACCGCGTCGAGGACATCCTCACCCCGGACCGCCCCGCCCAGCGGGACGACCTCGTCGGCTTGGTCGACCTGCTCGCCGACCGGCTCGCCGAGACCCCGGAGGACCGGGCCGCCCGACTTGAGACCCAGCGCGAGCTGGCCAAGCAGCGCGCCCGCGCTGAGGAGGACCGCGCCCGCGCCGCGGCAGGGGAGACCCCCGCCCAGCGCGACCTGCGCCACCGTCAGCAGCAGCTCGCCGACCGCCGCGAGGCCAAGCTGCGGGCCCGCCGCCAGTGCCGTCAGGCCGCCCGCGCCACGGCCGGATCCTCCGACCGTACCCGTCGCTTCAGGCGCTGGTGCGTCCTCACCGCGATCAGCGCGGTCGGCGGCTACGCGACCGGCCTGGTCGAGCTGATCACGCCGGGCGGGCCCTTCGTCGGCCTGCTGCTGGCCGGTGCTGGCTGGGCCTTCGACCTGCACCTGCGTGACCGGGGCCGCCTGCGCGTGAGCGAGGTCCGCCGCCCCGGCCCCCTCCTGATCCTGATCGCCACGCGCATCCCGGTCGCCTCCGGCCTCGCCGTCGCCACCGGTCTCGCCCCGCTCCTCGCTGCCCTCCCTCTCTACTGACCCAAGGAGCCACCACCATGAGCAGCCTCATCGCCCTGGGCGCCGGCGGCGCCGCCACGGTCACCTCCGCGTATCTCCTCGTCGGCATCCGCGGCAACAACAAGATCAACGTGGCCCCCGAGCACATCCCCTACTGGTCGTTCGGCATCGGGGTCATGTCTGCGAACGCCGGCACCGCGTTCCAGCAGCTGAGCGGCATCGGCAACCAGCTCGGTGCCAGCTTCCAGGGCAACCAGGCCCTCGGCGAGTGGCAGACCGGCGCGACCGCCGCCCTGCTGACCATCGCGGTGTTCGGGCTCAAGCCGAAGCCCTGGAAGGACGTCATCTGCGGCGCCGTCGCCCCCAGCCTCTACGCGAGCGCCGGCGGATTCTGGGCCATCCCCGCCTCCGTCCTCAGCGGCCTGATCAACTCGTTCATCGGCTGACGGCGATGGAACGAATCTTCCCCACCGAGAAGCTGATCCCGACCCTCCTGTGGCCGTTCACCGGTCTGGCCGCCGGCACGCCCGTCCTCATCCGCAAGCTGACGGCCCCCCAGCGCGAGCGCCGCGCCGAGGCCGCCGCGCTCAAGACCAAGCAGGACGAGCTCGCGCAGCAGATCGCCCAGGCCGCCGAGGCCGCGTTCGCCAAGAAACTCTTGGCGGAGGGCGACCCGGCCAAGCGCGCCGCGATGCTCCAGGCCCAGGAAGCGGGGCAGGTCGCGGCCCGCCAGTTCGAGCTGGAGCAGGCCAAAGCCGCCCGAAAGGCCGCGCGGAGCCGGGCGGGCGACGCCGCCGGCGCGGCCGCCCTGATGCTGATCATCGGCGGCCCGCTGATCTACTCCCTCGCCCGCCCCTGGATCCAGCCCGGCATCGGCTGGCCGCCCGGGCCGAGCAGCGCGAACTGCTGGGCATCCTGGTCGAGGTGGACGACGCGCTCGCCGCCCTCGGCCTGGACCGCGAGCTGGTGGCGC
>NZ_JBIVVI010001460.1:0-1971 GCF_044757675.1 Kitasatospora sp. NPDC091257 | reverse complement strand
GGGGGGCGGACCGCGCCGCCCGGGCTGCGCTGACCAGTGCGCCCTCGGGCGGTGCGGTCCCGGTTGCGGACGCGGGGCGCGGGAAGGGGTCCTGGTTGCTTCCCGCACCGGCCGGTCCGCCGGCAGTTGGCCGCGGGGCGACCTCGGTGGCCGGGCTCCGGGGTCTCGTCCCGACTCCTCCCCAGCGGACCGCATCCGAAACCGGATGGAACCTTGCGTTTTGTCCGGTTCGTCGGCATGGGAGGTTCGAGTCGAACGGGCCCGCGGCCGGACTGGCCGCGCCCTCGCCGGGTAGCGTCATCCCTGACGGCCGCGGCGGGACCCGCGGCGTACCGCCGGGCACGGCGGGTTCGGCGGGTTCGGCAGTGGAGCGGTGGTAGCGAGGATGGCGCGGGGCGGAAAGGCCTTCAAGGCCGTGGCCAAGGGCATGGCCGTGGTGGCGAGCGCGGCCGCCGTGATCGAACGGCGCCGGCGGGCCGCGATGGCGGCCGACCCGCACGAGCCGGCCCTCCCGGGGCCGGCCGCCGGGAACGTTCCGGCGCTCGTGGACGGGCACGTCCCGGCACTTGTCCCGGCACTCGTCGAGGCGCCCGGACCGGTCCCGGTCCCGCGGACCGACCCGGCCCCGGCGGCCGAGGCGGTCCCGCCGTCCGCCGCGGCGGCCCCGGTCACCGCGCCCGCGCCGGTCGCGCACACCGGGTTCGGGCGGGAGTACCACCCCGGCCGCCCGGCCACCCCCGCCGAGGCGGTGCCGTGGGGGCTGCGGGTGGCCGCGGAGTCGACCTGGCGGCTGCTGCTGCTCGGAGCCGCGCTCTACGTCGTCTTCTACGTGGTCGACATGCTGCGGCTGGTCGCCTTCTCGGTGCTGGCCTCGCTGCTGATCACCGCGCTGCTGGAGCCCTCGGTCTCCTGGCTGCGCCGGCGCGGGGTGCCGCGCTCGCTGGCGGCGGGCGGGGTGTTCCTCAGCGGTCTCGCCGGGATCGGACTGGTCGGCTGGTTCGTGGTCTGGCAGGTGTCGACCAACCTCTCGGACGTCACCACCCAGGTGAAGACCGGCGTCAACCAGATGCGGGACTGGCTGGTCACCGGGCCGCTGCACCTGACCCAGCAGCAGATCACCGACTTCGCCAACCAGATCACCAAGGCCATCACCACCAACACCGATCAGCTCACCTCGGCCTCGATCACCGGCGCGCAGATCGCCGTCGAGGTGCTGACCGCACTGCTGATGACCTTCTTCACCACCTTCTTCTTCCTCTACGACGGGGCGAAGATCTGGAACTGGGCGCTGCGCGGGCTGCCGCGGCACTCCCGCTTCGCGATGGCCGGGGCCGGCCCGAAGGCGTGGGCGACGCTCACCGCCTATGTGCGCGGCACGGTCTGCGTGGCCTTCATCGACGCGCTCTGCATCGGCATCGGCGTCGATCTGCTGGGCGTGCCGCTGGCCCTGCCGCTGGCTGTGATCATCTTCCTGGGCGCCTTCGTCCCGCTGGTCGGCGCACTGGTCACCGGCACCGTCGCGGTGCTGATCGCGCTGGTCACCCAGGGGCCGTGGACGGCGCTGATGGTGCTGGTGGTGCTGGTGGTGGTGATGCAGGTGGAGAGTCACATCCTCCAGCCGCTGATCCTCGGCCGGGCCGTCCGGGTCCACCCGCTCGGCGTGGTGCTCGGCGTCGCGGCCGGCGGCATCATCGGGGGCATCGGCGGCGCGGTGGTCGCCGTCCCGCTGATCGCCGTCACCAACACCGTGGTCACCCACCTGCGCCGGCGCAACGAGGCCGGTCAGGCCGTCTTCACCGCGCTCGAAGCCGCCCGCGAGGCCGCCGAACGGACGGCCGGACAGGCCGCCGAGCGCACCGCGGCCACCAGTTCCGCCCCGCCGGCCGCGCCCGCCACCGACTGACCCTCCGCCGTGCCGGACTGCCGGTGGGGAGAACGACGACGGGCCCTCCCGGACATGGTGTCCGGGAG
>NZ_JBIVVI010001459.1:0-1974 GCF_044757675.1 Kitasatospora sp. NPDC091257 | reverse complement strand
GGAGTATCAGGGCGGCGGTGCCGAGGGTTTCGCCGACGAAGACGTCGCCGTTGGAGAACGCGGACACAAAGACTCCCTTGTCCATATGGCCCGGACCCTCGGCGGGGGCGGGCGGCCCGCCGCCGAGGCCGTCCGGCTGCTGCGCGAGTGCCAGAGCCACGTGCTCCCGGTGCGGTGGTCCCTGGCCCCGGACGACCCGGCGCTGCGGGACCCCTCCGCCGCCGACTTCGCCCTCCACCACCTGCACCACCTGCCGCCGCCCTCCCCGCAGGCCCCCGGGACCGCCGAGCCCGCCGGGGCCGCGGAGGCCGGACCCGCCCTGGCCGAGTGGCGCTCCGCCTACGCGTACGGGCGGTTCTACTACCGGCAGGGACCGGGCTTCCTCCAGGTCAGGGACCGCCGGGACCCGGACGCCTCGGCCCGCTTCGCGCTCGACCACCCCGACCTGGTGGCCACCTTCCGGGCCTGCCTGACCCCCACCGCCCTGGACGACCTCAGCAGTACGGGCCGTGAGGCCGTGTCCGTCCTGGCGTCCGAAGGCCTCGTGCTCGTCACGCGGGGCTGGGCGGTGACACTGCCTCCACGCATCCGCCACTGGACCGTGCCCGACACAGGAGTCTGATACATGGGATCTTCCACGGCCGAGGAGTCGTCCGTACCCGCGGAGTCCGGCCCGCCCGCGACCCCGCCCCCGGCCCCGGAATCCGTGCCACTGCGCCGGCACCGTCCGCTGCTGCTGCTGGTCACGGAGCAGATGACCAGCTCGGTGGGACGCCAGGTCACCGCGCTGGCACTGCCGCTGCTGGCCATCGCCCACCTGCACGCCGGCCCGCTGGGCGCCTCGGCGCTGATGGCGATGACCTACCTGCCCGGCGTCCTGCTCAGCCCCCTCATCGGCGTCGCCGTCGACCGGGCCCGACTGCGGCGGATGCTGGTCTCGCTGTCCTGGCTACAGGTCCCCGCCATCGGCAGCGTGCCGCTCGCGGCCGCGCTGGACGGCCTGACCTGGCCGCACCTGTTCGCCGCGGCCGCCGCCTCCGGGGCGCTGAACTCCGCCCAGAGCGTCGCGCTGCAGTCCTGTCTGCCCCGCGTGGTGCCCGCGGAACGCCTGCTGCCGGCCAACTCCTCGCTCACCGGCGCCCGGACCATCGGCCTGATCGGCGGGCCCGCGCTCGGCGGCCTCCTGATCAGCGTGATCGACCCGGCCCCGGCGCTGCTGGTCGAGTGCGCCGCCTACCTCGTCGGCGGGGCCCTGTTCCTCGCGCTGCCGACCTCCCTGAACCGGCCGGCGAACGCGGGCAGCGGCGCGCGCTCCCGCCTCGAAGCCCTCCGGGAAGGCCTGGCGGTCATCCGGCGCGAGACCCTGCTGCGCCGCCAGGCCCTGGCCGCGGCCGGACTCAACCTGGGCGGCGGGGCCGGCGGCGGCCTGTTCGTCCTGTACGCCGACCGGGAACTGCAGCTGCCCCCGTGGCAGCTCGGCGCCGTCTACGCCGCGTACGCCGTCGGGATGGGCTCCGGTGTGCTGGCCGCGACCTCCGTCACCCGTTCGCTGGGCATGGCCCGGGCCATCCGGCTGTGCGCCGTGGGCGCGGGGGCCGCCCTCTTCCTCATCCCGGCGGCCTCCCTGGGGCTGCCCTTCCCGGTCCTGGTGCTGTACCAGCTGCTGTTCGGACTGCTGGCCACCGTCTGGTCGATCGCCATGACCACGGGACGCCAACTCGTCACCCCCGCCCACTTGCTGGGCCGCGTGAACGCCTTCCTCCAGGCCGTGCTGACCGCCACCCTGCCCGTCGGCGCCTTCGTCGGCGGGTGGCTGGCCTCCCGGGTCGGCATCGTGCCGGTGCTGGTCGGGGCGGCGGCCGTCGCCCTGGCGGGCGCGAGCAGCCTCTGGTTCCCGCGCGACATGCTCGCCGAGATCGAGCGGGCGGCGGAGCGGAAGAAGGCCTGAGCCCGCCCCCGGGTCCCGCCGGCCCC
>NZ_JBIVVI010001458.1:0-1975 GCF_044757675.1 Kitasatospora sp. NPDC091257 | reverse complement strand
GAGAGGGCAGGCCCGGACACCCGCAGGGCCCCGTACGAGGGGTGGGTCCTGCGGCTCCGGGTGGCGCCGTTCCCGCAGACGGTGCCACCCGGTGTGCGGGCCCGGCCCTGGGAGCCCGGCCGGGCCCGCACACACCCGAGAGGTTCCATCGGGCACCGGGCCGATCGGTCCGGGACACCCCGCGAGGTCAAGGCCCTCCCGGCAGATTCCCCTCCCATCCATCCGTCCACTCCGTACCCGAGGACTGCGCCGTGAGCGTCGGACCGCGCACCAGAACGCTGCTCAAGACCACCACCCCGGCCCGCAGACTGGACGTCGCCGCCTCCTTCGAGGCGCTGACGCAGGCCTGCGTGGCCACCGCCGACGACGCCGGGCGGGCCGAGCTGGTCAGCGACAGCCCGAACCACCTGTGGTCGCTGCCCGCCTCGCACGCGCTCGCCATCGTGCACCCGGACCTGGACGAGGCCTGGGCCCTGATCAAGGGCGCACAGTTCCTCCGGGACCACCGGGTCGCCGTCACGGCCCCCTGGTACAGGGACGTCCGCGCGGGCACCGAGGGCCGGGCCGTCACCTTCTGGCCGGACCCGGGGCAGCGGAGCACCGACACGTCCCTGTCCGCGTGGGCGACCGCCCTCACCCACCGCATCGACCCCGCGTCCGCGCCCTGGCTGCGCGAGCACGACCCGTTCGCCGGCCTGCTGGACGGCCTGGACCACGCCCCGCTGGACGAGACCGCCCGCCGCTTCCTGCGCGAGCACACGGCCCGGCTGCGCGAGGAGTGGGACTACCTCGACTGGCCGACACCGGACGCCGTCGTTCTCGGCGCCCCTGGCATGGTCCCGGTCCACGACGACGGCACCCACGTCGGGCTCCTGCTGCGCCGCCCGCTGACGCGCGGCCACAGGGAGTGGGACCTCGTCGCCGCCCGCTGGCGCTCCGAGCTGCTCACCGGCCCCCGCGAGGACCACCGGACCTACGCCGACACCTACCTCTCCTACGAACGCGAGGACCAGGCCGTGGACCACCCCTACATCGGTGCCTGGTCCGGCTACCAGGTCGTACGCGACGTCGTCGTCCTCACCGCGGTGATGGACACGGTACGCCGCGCCCGGCTCGACGCCGGCGCCCGTCGGCAGGCCGCCCACCGCCTCGCGTGCCTGCGCGGCGCGCACCCCGCCCCGTGGAACTGGGGGCCGCGATGAAGGCTTCCCGCACGGACGCCCGCCCGCTGCCGAAGGTCCACGAGCCCCGGGTCCTGCGGTGCGGCCACCACATCACCGAGGAGATCACCGGGCCCGAGGCCCTGGCGCTGAGCCACCTGGTCACCGACCTGAACGCGATCGAGATCGCGGCCGCCGTCAACGCGGTGCCCGAACGTCAGGACGCCACCGGGACAACGGCGGGGACGACGGCCGAGGCGGTGCGCGAGCACCTGAACTCGCTGAAGCGACGGCTGCGGGCACGGACCTGGACGCAGATGGTGGACACGGCCTGCCGGATGAGGCTCCTCCTCCCGCCCCGTGCCGTACTGACGACGCCGCTGCCCGAGACTGCCGTGCCCACGCTCCAGCTCCTGGCCGACGGATACACCAATCAGCAGATCGCCGTGATGAGGACCGTCTCGCCCGGCCGCGTCGGCAGCCACCTGGAGGCGATCCGGCACCGGATGCGTACCCGCGGCACCCCGGCTGCGGTCTACCGCCTGCACGGCGTGGTGCCCGCCGTCCTGGACGCCACCTGCCCGATCTGCGCAACGGGCGACATCGACCACGACCGGCCGCAGTGCCTGCGCTCCCTGGCCCCCGGGCAGACCTGCCTCCTCCACGCCGGTGCCACGACCCGGCTCACGGGCTCCCCGGACAGCGCGCAGCTCATCGCGTCCCATGCGCCGGCCCCGTGTACACGTTGCCGTTGAAGAGCGCCAGCGCCAGCAACGCCCGGAAGGCGCGCTGGTCGTCCGAGCAGTGGTCCAGGC
>NZ_JBIVVI010001457.1:0-1978 GCF_044757675.1 Kitasatospora sp. NPDC091257 | reverse complement strand
CCCGGGTGCGCCGCCCCCACCACGCGCCCCGGTCACGAGATCTTCCTCGTCGTCGCCGCCGGCCCGGCCGAACTCACCGCCCGGCCCGCCCGGTTCAGCTGCGGCTCCGCCCGCTACGAGCCGGCCGGCAGCCCCGTCCACTACGGCTTCGCGGGCGCCGGCGTGGCCGCGACCCTGGCCGACGGCCCGCACGACGACCCGGCCCGGACCGTCCCCCTCGACGAGCTGATCGCCCACATCGACGACTGCCTGGCCGAGCGCGAGCCGGCCGACCCGTACGGCTGCCACGGCAACGCCTACGACGTGGTGCTGGACTCCCACGGCCGGATCATGCGGATCGGCGAGGTCGACGGCCCCTGACGTCCGCTGACGTCCGCTGACGTGCGCTGACGTGCGCTGACGTCCGCCCGGCGGCTGCCCGGCGCGCGCATACGGTGTAAGAACGGCTCTCAACTGTTGGCATTCGGCTGTGCTACGCGCATCGACCGGCCGTCCGCTGGGGGCTTTTGACGTTCGCTACGTCCGTGGGGGCCTTCCTTGGGGCGGGTCTTACCTTCTCCGTCGTTGACCCGGTTTCGGCGGCGGTGCTTTGCTTCCGGCCGTCGGCGGTAACCGGCTCCCGACCCCCCGCACCACCGACGGTTCCTGGCGAACCGTCGGCACCTCCGCGCTGCCGCCGCCCCATTTGTCCCCCACAGTGCCGCCGCGCCGTACCCGGGCGCGCCCGGCACCAGAGAGGAACCCTCACGATGGGCATCTCCCCCACCTCCCGCCGGATGCGGCTGCGGGCCCTGACCGGGCTCAGCGCCCTGGCGCTGGCCGCCGCCGGCTTCGCCGCCGCCCCGGCGGCCCAGGCCGCCCAGGACAACCGGCCGGCCGGCGAGTTCGCCGGACAGCCCCACCCCTACCGGCACGGCGCGCACCCGACCAAGGAGGCCGGGAACGCGGCCAAGCCGGCGAGCAACAACCTGAGCTACGGCGGCGGTGTCGACGGCATCGGCGTCACCACCGGCGCGCCGAAGGTCTACCTGGTCTTCTGGGGCACCCAGTGGGGCACCCAGGGCACCAACTCCAGCGGCTACACCACCCTGACCGGCGACCCGAAGGGCGAGGCCGTCCGGGCGCAGCAGCTGTTCAAGGGCCTCGGCACCAACAGCGAGACCTGGTCCGGCGTCATGACGCAGTACTGCGAGGGCGTCGCCGCGGGCGCGACCAGCTGCCCGTCCGGCTCCGCGCACGTCGGCTACCCGACCGGCGGCGCGCTGGCCGGCGTCTGGGTCGACGAGTCCGCCGCCGCCCCCGGCCAGGCCACCGGCCACCAGCTGGCCGCCGAGGCGGTCAAGGCCGCCGGCCACTTCGGCAACACCACCGCCGCCTCCAACCGCAACGTGCAGTACGTGGTGCTGTCGCCGACCGGCACCCACCCGGACGGCTTCAACACCCCGAACGGAGGCTTCTGCGCCTGGCACGACTGGAACGGCGACACCACCCTGACCGGTGGCGCCGCCTCCTCCCCCTACGGTGACGTGGCGTTCACCAACGACCCGTACGTGACCGACATGGGCAGCTCCTGCGGCCAGAACTACGTCAACAGCGGCAGCGCGGGCACCCTGGACGGCGTGACCATCGTGTACGGCCACGAGTACTCGGAGACCATCACCGACCAGAACCCGGCGGGCGGCTGGACCGACTCGACCGGGTACGAGAACGCCGACAAGTGCTCCTGGAACGGCGTCGGCGGGACGGGCGGCGCGCAGAACGTGACCTTCGCGACGGGTTCCTTCGCCATGCAGGGCACCTGGTCGAACGGGGTCAACGGCTGCCAGGTCTCGCACGCGATCGTCCACTGACGACCGGGCGGGGGCAGGCCCTCGCCCGGCGCCGGAGCGGGCCGTGCGGGCCCGCTCCGGCGCACTTCCGCGTGCCGGGGCCACGGGGTCGCAGGGTCGCGGGGCTACGGGGTCACGGGGCTACGGGG
>NZ_JBIVVI010001456.1:0-1978 GCF_044757675.1 Kitasatospora sp. NPDC091257 | reverse complement strand
CGCCGTCGGCGGACAGCTGGTGACGCTGCGCGGACTCGGCGGCGAGGAGTACGAGGACGTCTTCATCCCGCTGCACGGCGAGTACCAGGCGCACATGGATTCGGTCCCGAGACGTGATGGACGGTGTGGGTCATGAGGATTCTTCTGGTCGGTGCGAGCGGAACGCTGGGCAGTGCGGTGCGCCGGGTGCTCGCGGAGCGCGGCCACGAGGTGATCGGCGTGGGCCGCACGGGCGGGGACCTGGTGGCCGACGTCACCGACCCGGAAGCGGTGGCCAGGCTGTATGCGCAGGCGGGCCCGCTGGACGCGGTCGCGGTCGCGGCGGGCGAGGCCGTGTTCAAACCGCTCGGCGAGCTGACCGCCGACGATGTCGCGGCGACGTTCCGCGGCAAGGCGCTGAGCCAGATGGAGCTGGTCCGCCAGGGCGCCTCCCAGGTGGCCAGGACCGGCTCGTTCACGCTGGTCAGCGGGATCCTCACCGAGGAGCCGATCGTGGCCGGGGCTGCCGCATCCGCGGCGAACGGTGCCGTTGAGGCGTTCGTACGAGCCGCCGCGATCGAACTCCCGCCCCAGCGGATCAACGCGGTGAGCCCGACCGTGGTCGAGGAGTCCCTGCCCGCCTACGGGCCCTTCTTCCCCGGCATGGAGGCGGTGCCCGCCGCCCGGGTGGCGACAGCGTACGTCCGCTCGATCGATGGCTCGCAGACCGGCCAGATCTACCGGGTCCGCTAGAAGAAGCCGGGCCAGGTCCGCGATTCGGTCACCGCGAAGTGCGGGACTGGCCGACCCGCTCCAGCAGTACCGGCTCGTGCCGGGCCAGCCAGTCCAGGTAGGCGGGGTTCACCTTGGCCAGATCCAGGTAGGCGGCCCGCAGTTCGCCGTAGAGCGCGTCCAGCGCGGGCGGGCTGAGCACGCGCGGACGCCAGGTGAACAGCAGCCGGACGGTCAGCGGGTCCCCGTGCACCGGGCGGACCACCGTGCCGGGCCCGGGCAGCGAGGTCGGCTGGCAGGGGCGGACGGCCTCGCCGGAGGCGACCAGCTCGGCGGCGGTGGCGTTGTCCCGCACCTGTACCACCCGGGGGTTGAGCCCGGCCTCGCTGAACACCCGGCGCATCGCCGCGTACTCGTGGTCGGCGGTCGGGTCGACCATCCAGGTGTCCTCGGCGAGGTCGGCCAGGTGGACGACCGGCCGGGCGGCGGCCGGGTGTCCGGCCGCGAGCGCGACGAACTGCGGCTCCCGGGCCATCAGCACCCGCTGCTCGGCGTCCGGCGGCACCCGCAGCGGGAAGCCCTCGCTCTCGTACACGAAGGCCACGTCCAGCTGGTCGGCGGCGACCATCCGCAGCAGCGCGCTGGCCGAGACGTCCACGTGGATGGTGGTGTCGGTGTCCGGCAGCCGCTCGTGCACCCGGCGCAGCCAGGCCGCGACCGCCCGGCTGCCGACGCTGCCGATCCGCAGCCGCCGTTGCCGGCCGGGCCCGGCCGCGTCCCGGGCCTCCTGGCGGGCGGCGGTCACCAGGGCGGCCATCTCGGTGATCACCGGCCGGGCCCGGGAGAGCACCGAGTGACCGAGCGCGGTCGGCCTGCTGCCGGTCTGCTCGCGGGTGAACAGGGTGCCGCCGATGGCCCGTTCGATCCGGTGCAGCTGGGTGGTGAGGGAGGGCTGGGTCATGCCGAGCTGGAGCGCGGCCTTGCGGAGGCTGCCGCTGTCGGCGATCGCGCACAGCACCCGGAGGTGTCTCACGTCGAGCTCCACGTCCGGAGCATAGACGCCGCCGCACCGCCTCGCCAAGGACATGACAGGCATTCAAGGGCGTGCCGAAGGGCCGGTCGGCGGACCGACCGGCGGACCGACCCGACGCGGCGGCGTGGCGGACCCGGCCGCTATGCGGCCGAGCTATCGCCGGTTGGCATCATCCGCGAGGGCCCCGGGCGGGTCGAAGCTCGGGGACAGCAACCCGCCCCGGTCACCGCCGGG
>NZ_JBIVVI010001455.1:0-1980 GCF_044757675.1 Kitasatospora sp. NPDC091257 | reverse complement strand
GCCAAGAACACGGCGGAGGGGTTCGAGGACGTCCCCTCCGACTTCAAGACCCCGCCGCTCACCCAGGCCACCCAGATCTTCGACGCCAAGGGCGGGCTGATCGCCAAGGTCTACGAGCGCGATCGCACCGTCATCACCGCCGAGCAGATGTCGCCGTTCATGCGGCAGGCCCAGGTCGACATCGAGGACGCCCGCTTCTACGAGCACGGCGCCGTCGACCTCAAGGGCGTGCTGCGCGCCATCAGCAAGAACGCGGAGAGCGGCACCGCCTCCCAGGGCGCCTCCACGCTGACCCAGCAGTACGTGAAGAACGTCAACGTGGAACAGGCCGGCGACGACCGGGACGCCGTCCTGGAGGCCCAGCGCAAGACCCTGGGCCGCAAGATCCAGGAGCTCAAGGTCGCCATCAAGCTGGAGGAGGAGGTGCCGAAGGAGCAGATCCTCACCAACTACCTCAACATCACGTACTACGGGAACGGCGCCTACGGCGTGGAGGCCGCCTCCCAGCGCTACTTCAGCAAGAGCAACAAGGACCTGACCGTCGCCGAGGCGGCCACGCTCGCCGGGCTGGTGCAGAACCCGTCCCAGTACGACCCGAAGCTGCACCCGCAGGCCGCGCAGAACCGCCGCGACACCGTCATCGACAAGATGCTGGAGAACAAGCACCTCACCGCCGAGCAGGCGAAGGAGGCGAAGGCCACCCCGCTGGGCCTCAACTTCAAGGCCCCGCAGAACGGTTGCATCACCGCCCAGGCCGGGATGGGCTTCTTCTGCGACTACGTGCGCCATGTGGTCAAGCAGGACCCGGTCTTCGGCAAGAGCGCCGACGAGCGCAAGAAGTTCTGGAACCAGGGCGGCCTGAACATCTACACCACGCTGGACCCGGACAAGCAGGCCGCCGCCCAGAACGCGGTGAGCACCAACGTGCGGGTCACCGACACCGTGTCCGCCGCCGCCTCCATGGTCGAGCCCGGTACCGGCAAGATCCTGGCGATGGCCCAGACCCGCCCGTACGGCCTGGACACCAACCAGAACCAGACCGTCGTCAACCTCAACGTCGACGCGGCGATGGGCGGCGGCAACGGCTTCCAGCCCGGCTCCACCTTCAAGCCGGTCGTCGCGGCCGCGGCACTGGAGGCCGGCCTGCCGGCCACCCAGGAGTACTCGTCCCCGAACAAGCTCGAGTACCCGACGATGAAGACCTGCGAAGGGACCTGGAAGAACGACGCCCGCCCCAAGACGGTCGTCCCCAACGAGTCCGCGAGCGAGAAGGGCCCGTACCAGCTGAAGATGGCGATGGCGCTCTCGGTCAACACCTACTTCGTCCAGATGGAGCAGGAGATCGGCCTCTGCGCGGTCAAGCAGATGGCCAACAAGCTCGGCATCACCACCAAGGCCAGCGGCAAGCCCCTGGAGGAGGTCCCCGCGATGGCCCTGGGCGTCGAGGAGATGAGCCCGCTGACCATGGCCAACGTCTACGCGACCTTCGCCGCCCAGGGCACCCACTGCGCCCCGGTCGCCATCAACCGGATCACCACCGTCGAGGGCAAGGACGTCCCCGTCCCGGCCGGCCAGTGCGAGAAGGCGTTCTCCGAGTCGACGGCGCGGGCGCTGAACACCGTCCTGAACGGCGTGACCGAGAACAACGGCACCGGCGCGGCGCTCAACCTGGAGGACAACCGGCAGATCGCCGGGAAGACCGGCACCTCGGACCGCAAGCGGGCCGCCTGGTTCAACGGCTACACCCCGCAGCTCGCCACCGCCGTCTGGATCGGCGGCCCCCAGGGCGGCGTGGAGATGCGCAACATCACCATCAACGGGAAGTACCGCCCCGAGGTCTTCGGCGCCGACGGCCCCGGCCCGATCTGGCGGGACGCCATGAACCAGGCCCTGCGCGGCACCCCCAAGCAGTCCCTGCCGATGGCCGACATCCCCGACCCGGCGCCCAAGACCAACCCGAACAGCACCGGGACCGGGGCC
>NZ_JBIVVI010001454.1:0-1981 GCF_044757675.1 Kitasatospora sp. NPDC091257 | reverse complement strand
CCGCCGGGCCGGCCCCCGGCCCGGACCTCGCCCCGGACGAGCGGCCGGCCCACCTGCTCGACGTCTCCGCCGTGGTCGCCGACGGCGAACTCGAACTCACCTGGCACTACAGCGACGTGGTCCACGAGGCCGACACCGTCCGGCGGCTGGCCGAGGCCGTGACCACCGCCCTGGGCGCCATCGTCGAGCACTGCGCGAGCCCCGGCGCCGGCGGCCGCACCCCCTCCGACTTCCCGCTCGCCGGGCTCGACCAGGAGACGCTGGACCGGCTGGTCGGCGACGGCCGGGACGTGACGGACCTGCTGCCGCTCACCCCGCTCCAGGAGGGCATGCTCTTCCACCGCCTGGTCGGCGGCGAGGACGACGTCTACCTGGACCAGGCCTCCCTGCTGCTGGAGGGCGTCGCCGACCCGCACGCCCTCGCCCTGGCCTGGCAGCGGGTCGCCGACCGCACGCCCGCGCTGCGCACCTCGGTGGTCTGGGAGGGCGTCCCCGCCCCGCTCCAGGTGGTGCGCCGGGGCGTCCGGCTGCCGGTGACCCACCTGGACCTGCGGGCCGCCGACCCGGCCGCGCGCGCCGAACGGCTGGCCCGGCTGCGCGCCGAGGACCTCGCCCTCGGCCTGGACGTCGCCACCGCGCCGCTCACCCGGCTCACCCTGGTCCGGCTGCCCGAGGCCCGGGTCCAGCTGCTGTGGACCTCCCACCACCTGATCCTGGACGGCTGGAGCCTCGCCCAGGTGCTCACCGACGTGTTCGCCGAGTACGCGGCGCTCACCACCGGCGCGGCGCCCGCCCCGGCGGTGCGCCGGCCCTTCGCCGACTACGTCCACTGGCTCGCCGGGCAGGACACCGGGGCCGCCCGGTCCCACTGGCGGTCCGTCCTGGACGGCTTCGCCACCGCCACCCCGCTGCCCGCCGACCGGGTGCGGCACGAGGCCCACCGGGCCCGCTCGGCCGGCAGCCACAGCGCCGCCCTGTCCGAGGAGGTCTCCGAGCGGCTCGCCCGTACCGCCCGCCACGCCGGGCTGACCCTGGGCACCGTGGTCCAGGGCGCCTGGGCGCTGCTGCTCTCCCGCTACAGCGGCGAACCGGACGTGCTGTTCGGCACCACCGTCTCCGGCCGGCCCGAGGAACTGCCCGGCGTCGAGTCGATGATCGGCATGTTCATCAACACCCTGCCCACCCGGGTCCGGGTGGACGGCGCCCGCACCGCCGCCCACTGGCTGCGGGAACTCCAGGACGACCAGGCCGAGGCCCGCCGGCACTCGGCGGTCTCGCTCGCCGAACTCACCGGCTACAGCGACGTCCCGTCCGGCAGCGCGCTGTTCGACAGCATCGTCGCCTTCGAGAACTACCCCTTCGACGACGCCCGGGCCGCCGGCACCGGGGTGCGCCTGGCCGAGGTCTCCTCCCGGGACGCCACCAGCTTCCCGCTGGTGCTGCGCGCCTACCAGGGCGGGCAGGTCGGCTTCGACCTCGCCTACGACCCCGGCCTGTTCGACGCGGCGACCGTGCGCGCCCTCGCCGAGCGGCTCTGCCTGCTGCTCACCGAGCTGGCCGCCGGACTGGACCGCCCGCTGCGCGCGCTGGCCTGGACCACCGCCGAGGAGCGGCGCCGGCTGCTGGTCGACTGGAACGGCACCGCGCAGGGCCGGCCCGGGCGCAGCCTGGTCGAGCTCTTCGAGGAGCAGGCCGCCCGCACCCCGGACGCCGAGGCCGTCACCTGCGGCGAGGAACACCTCGACTACGCCGAACTGGACGCCCGGGCCGACCGGCTCGCCCACCGGCTGGCCGAGTTCGGCGCCGGCCCCGAGCGGTACGTCGCCCTCGCGCTGCCCCGCACCGCCGAGCTGGTGGTGGCCGTCCTCGCCGTCCTCAAGACCGGCGCGGCCTACCTGCCGCTCGACCCGGGCCTGCCCGCCGAACGCAGAGCCGAACTGCTGCGCGACGCCGCCCCGGTGGCCCTGGTGACCCTGGAGGC
>NZ_JBIVVI010001453.1:0-1982 GCF_044757675.1 Kitasatospora sp. NPDC091257 | reverse complement strand
CTACCGGGGGGCTCGGGGCCATGTGCCGGTCGGCACCGTGCTGTTGCTGCCGGCGCAGCTGTGCCCGGCGATGACCGCCGTCGTGGCGGCGGTTGTCGCCGACGGGCAGGACGCGCAGGGCTGGCGGCAGGCGGTGGACCTCGCCGGCCTCCAACTGGCCCCGCTGCAAAGGGCCGTGACGGTGTCCGACCACGAGCGGCTGCTGGCGGAGCGGGCGGGACTGGTGGTTCGCTGCCGGGCGACCGCCACCGTCCGGCCGGCGGGCTCCCGGGTCCCCGAGGCGCTGGTGCCCCCCAGGCGGCCGGACACCGTGACGGCGTGCGCCGTCGCCGCGGTCGATCCCACGTACGCCGTGCACTACACCGCCGACGCGCAGGGCGTCCACTGGACAAGGGTGCCGCTGGACCCGGTCTTCCATCCGGGCCCGATCCTGCCGCTGCCTCCTCCGCCCGCGCCCCGGCCGGGGGACGAGGACACGCCGCCGGAGTTCGCCCTGAAGCAGCTCGACGCCGTACTGTTCCTCGCCCCGGACATCCCCCGCCTGTGGTTCTCCGCCGACAAATGCGGGTGGACCGGCGGAGCCTCGCAGCCGATCGGCACGGTCTTCCCCGGGCTTCCCACCGAGTTCACCACCGGGGTGCACGCGGTGACCGCGACGGCCCTGCCCGGCGGCGGGTTCCGGATCTTCCTCTTCCGCGGCGACTCCTTCCACCACCGCTGCTACACGTACGCGAACCAGGTCCTGACCCCGACGCCGGAGCGCGGTGTGCAGTCGCTGATCGCCGAGGCGTTCCCCCAGCTCCCGCCCCGCCTGACCCGGGACCCGAAACCCGTGGTCGGCATCGGCGGAGTCTTCTACTTCATGCAGGGCCCCCGCACCGAGGCCACCGCCTGGCGCAGCGAGAACGCCGCGCTGCGCGTCCTGGTGACCGGCACCCTGCCCGCTCCCGCGGACCACGCGTTGACGGACCGGGAACTCGCCGCGGGGGACGAGGTCGAACAGGCCCGCGCCGTCCTGGAGGGGGTGCGGCTGCTGGGTGAGCGGATCAGGGTGGGCCCGCCGGACTACACCGACTTCTCGGTGACCGTCGTCGTCCGCCCCTGGGACGCCACACCCGCCGGACAGGAGGCGGCCGAGCGGGCGGTGCGCAAGGCGCTGTTCCGTTTCTTCCACCCCACGGCCGGGGGCGCCGACGGCAGCGGCTGGCCGTGGGGACGGCTGGTCCAGACCGGCGACGTGTACACCGCACTGGCGGCCGTCGCGGAGGTCCGTGAGGTGGCCGACGCCGCCGTGGAGGACAAGGACGGCGCTGTGCGACCCGTCATCGGCGTGCCGGACAGCGGGCTGGTCCATCTGACCGCCGTCGACTGCACGGTCGCCGACGAGCAGAACGGAGGCAGCCGGTGAGCGAACAGCCCGTCGCCCGGGCCGGGGCATCGGCGCCCCGCCCGCTCGCACTTCCGTCGGTCTACGCCGACGACACGGTGGTCCAGGCGTTCGCCGACGGCGTGGGCGCGGCGCTGGCGCCCACCGAGTACCTCCTCGACCGCCTGGAGGACGTCTTCGACCCGTGGCTGTCGCCGCCGGACTGCCTGCCCTGGCTGGTCCGGATCACCGGCGCGCGGGTCGAGGCGGACTGGGACGAGGTCCGGCGCAGGACCGCCGTCGCCCTCGCCCCGTGGCTGGACGCCCGCCGCGGCACCCTGCGGGCGCTGCTGCGGGAGGCCGAGGAGATCTACGACTGGCATCTGTCGGTGGACGACCCCGGGGGCGTGTTCACGGGTACGGAAGTCCCGCCGGCCGCCGCCGCGGTCACCGTCACCCTGACCGCCGGCAGCACGCAGAACCAGAGCGCGTTGACGGCCCGGCTCACCCGTCTGGTGGAGGCCCACTGCCCCGCGCACATCCCGTTCCGCGCCGTGGTGGTCGGCTCATGACGGCATGGCAGCCCCCGGCGGGGAGTACCGGAGACCCGGGGAGG
>NZ_JBIVVI010001452.1:0-1987 GCF_044757675.1 Kitasatospora sp. NPDC091257 | reverse complement strand
GGGGCCTGTTCCCGGGCCTGGTCCGGCTCCTGATCCGGGGTCCGAGCCCGATCGTGAGCCCGGGTCCGGGCCGGTGGCCGTTCGGCCGCCGGTCCGGACCCGGTTCCGGCGGCCCGCCGGGCGCCGTACCGCCGGACGCCGGGCACCGCCGCCGTGCCCGCGCAGACCGCCGTCACCAGCCCCGCCACCGCCAGCAGCGGCACCCGGTCGCCCCAGGCGTCGGCGGCCAACGGCGCCAGGACGTACCCGAGCGGGGCTCCGGCCAGCGACAGCAGCCAGTCGTACGAGGTGACCCGGGCCAGCGCCCCGGGCGGGAACTCCTGCTGGACCACCGTCTCCCAGACCGGGTTGAGGAAGCCCAGCCCGGCCATCGCCACCGCCTGTGCGGCCACCGCGAGCGGCGCCGGGGCCGGGAGGGCGAGCGCGAGCAGCGGCAGCCCGTACAGCGCGAGGGCGAGGTTCCCGGCCAGCACCGGGCGGCGGGGCCGCAGCCGTCCGGCGATCAGCGAGCCGACCAGCAGACCCACCGCGCCCGCCTGGGTCAGCGCCACCCAGGCGCCGTCCCCGCCGAGCCGGGTGGCGGCGATCAGCGGGCCGAGGGTGAGCAGCACGGAGCTCGCACCGTTCCACACCCCGTGGGCGATCAGGCTGGTCCAGTACCAGTCCCGGGAGCGCACCTCGCTCCAGCCCTCGGCGAGGTCCCGGCGCAGCGAGCGCGGTTCGCCGGGCACGTGGTCGATGCGGAGCCGGGTGAGCAGTGCGGCGCTCAGCGCGAAGGAGGCGCCGTCCAGCACGAACGCCCAGCCGGGCCCGGCGGTGTACACCAGCAGCCCGGCGAGGGCCGGGCCGCCGAGCCGGGCGGCGGCGGTCGTGGAGCCGAGCAGGGCGTTGGCGCGCAGCCGCAGCTCGCCCCGGACGGTGGCGGCGACCAGCGGCGAGGCGGTGGGCATGGCGAAGGCGGAGGCGGTGCCGCCGACCGCCGAGGCGAGCGCGACGTGCGTCAGGTCCGGGTCCCCGCGGAGCAGTTCGAGTCCGACCAGCAGTTGGGCGGCGGCCCGGACCAGGTCGGTGGTGAGGGCGACGAGACGTGGGTCGAAGCGGTCCCCGACCACGCCGCCGACCGGCAGCAGGAGCAGTCTCGGCACCATCGCGCAGCCCAGGACGAGGCCGAGTGCGCCGGCCGAGCCGGTGGCGCGGGTGACGGCGATGGCCAGGGCGGCCGGGACGACGGCGTCGCCGAGGGTGGAGAGGGTCCGTCCGACGAAGAGCAGGCGGAAGCCGCTCAGGTTCAAGGGGTGTCGTGTCACGCGCCGCACTGTATTTCGCTGCCAAAATTTCGGCAACGAATATTTTGGTGCCGTTGTTTCCGCCGCGGTTTGTAGACTCCTCCCATGGCCGAGCACCCTCCAGAGCAGCCCACTGCGCCCCGCGACCGGACGGACAGCCGTGACCGGACGGGGACGTCCGACCGGACGGAGGCCCGGGACTGGACGGACGGCCACCTCGACCGCTGGCAGCCGGTGCTGCCCGGCCTCGACCCGGACATCGAGGCCTCCGTCACCCGGATGTCGCGACTCACCCGCCACCTCGGCCGGGTCCGCGAACAGGGCGTCGCCGACTACGGCCTGCACAAGCACGAGTTCGACACCCTGCACGTGCTCGCCGGCCGCGGCGGCCACGCCGCCCCCTCCGACCTCCGGGCCGACCTCAACCTCGCCCCCGCCTCGGTCACCGGCCGGCTGGAGACCCTGGAACGGCGCGGCTTCGTCCTGCGCACGCCGTCCACGGAGGACCGCCGGAAGGTCGACATCGTGCTGACCGAGGCCGGCCGCGCCGCCTGGCAGGAGGCCCTGGACGTGGTGGGCCGGGAGGAGCGGCGGCTGCTGGGAGTGCTCTCCGAGGAGGAACGGCGCACGCTGGCGGACCTGCTGCGGAAGGTGATGCTCGCTCAGGAGGGCGAGCGGTAGGCCCCCGGGCAGCCGGCCGG
>NZ_JBIVVI010001451.1:0-1991 GCF_044757675.1 Kitasatospora sp. NPDC091257 | reverse complement strand
CCTCCGCCATTCGTCGGTCAGCGCACCCGGGTGGAGAACAGCCGGGCCGACCAGTACACCGCCAGGACGGTCATCACGACGACCACCAGCAGTCCCTGCCACACCACGCTGTCCCCGGCGTGCCCGGAGAACAGCGCGCGCATGCCCTCCACGGCCCAGTAGAAGGGGTTCCACCTGGCCGCCTGCTGCAGCCACCCGGGCGCCAGGGTGAGCGGCAGCAGCACCCCCGACAGCAGCGCGATCGGCTGCGCGATGGTGTTGACCACCGGCGACATCGCCGCGTCGGTCGGCACCATCAGCGCGATGCCGTAGGAGATCGCCGAGGTCATCAGCGCCAGCAGGCCCAGCAGCAGGTAGGCGAGCAGCAGGTTCAGCGGGTTCACCCGCAGCCCGAACGGCAGCGCGATCAGGGTGATCAGAACGGCCTGCACCAGCAGCGCCACCATCTCCCGCAGCGCCCGTCCCAGCAGCAGCGCCAGCCGGCTCACCGGGGTCACCCGGGAGCGCTCGATGATGCCGGCCCTGAGCTCGCCGAGCAGGCTGAAGCCGGTGAACAGTCCGCCGAAGATGCACAGCACCGCCAACAGGCCCGGCACGTACACCTGGTAGGCGTCGGCGTAGCTGCCGGCGCCCTGCGGGGCGAGCACCTTCTTCAGCAGCGGGGCGAACAGCAGGAGGTAGAACACGGGCTGGATGATGCCGACGGCGATCCAGATCGGGGTGCGGATCATGAGCAGCAGCTGGCGGTGGAAGACCAGCCAGGTGTCGCGGGCGAGCTTCACGGTCTCCCCAGGGAGTTGTGCGGGTCCGGGCGGTACGGGGTCAGGACTGCTGCAGCGAGCGGCCGGTGCGGGCCAGGAACACGTCGTCCAGGCTGGGCCGTTGGAGCTGCACGGTGCCGGGCGTCACGCCCGCCGCCTCCAGGGCGCGCAGCAGCCGGGGAATGGCGGCGGCGCCGTCCTCCAGGTACAGCCGCAGCCCCTCGTCGCCGTTCTGCTCCAGCCGGTGCAGGTACGGCTGCGGGCGCAGCACCTCGGCGGCCCGCTCGAAGGCGGCCTCCGCGGCGTCCAGTCCGACCAGGACGACGTCGCCGGAGATCTCGCGCTTGAGCGCCTCGGGGGTGCCCTCGGCCACGACCTGGCCGTGGTCGACGATGGCGACCCGGTCGCAGAGCGCGTCGGCCTCGTCCAGGTAGTGGGTGGTGACGACCACCGTCATGCCCTCGGTGCGCAGCCGGCGGATCTCCTCCCAGACGTGCGCCCGGCTGGCCGGGTCCAGTCCGACCGTGGGCTCGTCCAGGAACAGCACCCGGGGCTGGTGGATCACCCCGAGCGCGATGTCCACCCGGCGGCGCTGGCCGCCGGAGTAGGTGGCGCACGGGCGGTCGCCGAACTCGGCCAGGTCGAAGGCCTTGAGCGCGTCCGCGGCGGCCTGGACGGCCTGGGCCTTGGCCGCGCCGTACATCCGGGCCTGGAGGACCAGCTCCTCGCGGCCGCTGACGTGGTCGGTGGTGCCGCCGCCCTGGGCGACGTAGCCGATCCGGCGGCGGACCCCGGCGGGGTCGGTGAACAGGTCGGCCCCGGCGATGGTGGCCCGTCCGCCGTCCGGGCGGATCAGGGTGGCCAGCATGCGCAGGGTGGTGGTCTTCCCCGCGCCGTTGGGGCCGAGGAAGCCGTAGATCTCGCCGGCGGCGACCGACAGGTCGATGCCGCGGACGGCGTCGACGGTGGGGTTCTCGCCGCTGCGGCGGGAGGTCTTCTTGCGGTAGGACTTGCGCAGTCCCGCGGTCTCGATCAACCGGAACTCCCGTGCGGGGATGGGCTGCCACGGCACCTGGAAAGGCGGGGCCCGGCACCTGCGGAGGGCGGTGCCGCTGCGACACCCTAGGGCGAACCCCGCCCCGGAAACAATGGCCTAGACCAATGGACGTACCCTCGGCCGGTCTGCTAAGGGGCGGCGTTTCCGGGCCGGGGCGGGGCGGTCCGGGGGTG
>NZ_JBIVVI010001450.1:0-1995 GCF_044757675.1 Kitasatospora sp. NPDC091257 | reverse complement strand
GTCGAATGTGCCTTCCTGCCCTATGAGAGGGGAGGCCTGATCGCCGGGCGCTCCCCGCTCAGTGGGCGGTCCAGCCGCCGTCGACGGGGAGGCTGGCGCCGGTGATGTAGGAGGCGGTGGGGGAGCAGAGCCAGAGGGCGAGTTGGGCGACCTCCTCGGGTTCGATGAGGCGCTTCACGGCGGTGCGGTCGAGCATGATCCGCTCGACCACCTCGTCCTCGGGGATGCCGTGGGCGAGCGCCTGGGCGGCGATCTGCTTCTCCACCAGGGGAGTCCGGACGTAGCCCGGGTTGATGCAGTTGCTGGTGACGCCGTACGGCGCGCCCTCCAGGGCGACGGTCTTGCTGAGGCCCTCCAGCGCGTGCTTCGCGGTGACGTACGCGGACTTGAAGGCGCTGGCGCGCAGGCCGTGGACGGAGGAGACGTTGACGACCCGGCCCCACTCCTGCTCGTACATGTGGGGCAGGGTGCGGCGCAGGATGCGGAACGGGGCCTCGACCATGACGCGCTGGATGAGCGTGAAGCGGTCGGGCGGGAACTCGTGCACGGGCGCGACGTGTTGGAGGCCGGCGTTGTTGACGACGATGTCGGCGTCGTCCGGCAGGGCGTCCACGGCCCCGGGGTCGGCGAGGTCGGCGACGATCGCGCGGCCGCCGATCCGCTCGGCGAGTTCCTCGGCCGGGCCGGCCGCGAGGTCGACGACGTAGACCCGGGCGCCGGCCTCGGCGAAGGCCTCGGCGCAGGCCCGGCCGATGCCCGAGGCGGCCCCGGTGACCATGGCCGTGCGGCCGGCGAGCGGGCGGGCAGTAGAGGTGTCCATGGCCGAGAACGGTAGGAATCCGGCGGCCCCGCTCCCATGTGGCGGAACGCCACAGCAGTCCGCTGAGCTGTGGTGTCGTTCGCCATGACACCGGAGCGGGGTCCGAACGGCGGATCGACCCTCGGAGAGGCCCTCGGGGAAGCCCCCGGAACGGCCGGTGGTTCGACCCCGGACGACCAAACCCGAGAGGGCCCCGCTTCCCCACAATGGGCGCGGTTGCTTCACCCGTTCGGTGGATTGCTCGGTCAGATCCACCCATAGCGCCCGAATGCTCGCTACATTCACGCCGATTCCCGACAGGGGGCGCCGCCCCGGGCCGCCGAAGTGCTGGTGAGGCCCGGTGCGACGTCCGAGAGGTGTTGACAGACATGCCCCAACGGCCTGCAACCGACAGCCCGGCGTACGGACCGCTCGACCCGCTCGGCCAGCACCGAGGGACGGTCGGCCGGACCCTTCCGGACGCCCCCGACGCCCTGACCGCCGACACGCTGACCGCCGACGCCCCGGACGCCGACGACCGGCGGCTGCCGGTGCAGGCCACACCCGACCGGCACGAGAACCCCGCCGCGCCCGTGCCCGGCCCTCCCCGCGGCCCCGGCCACTCCGGCCCGGCCCCGCAGAACGGCCAGCTCGCGGCGCTGATCGAGGAGGCCGGCTTCTCGCACGCGGGCCTCGCCCGCCGGGTCGACCAGCTCGGCCTGGAGCACGGCCTGGACCTGCGCTACGACAAGACCTCGGTCACCCGCTGGCTGCGCGGCCAGCAGCCGCGCGGGGCCACCCCGGCGCTGATCGCCGAGGTCTTCACCCGCCGCCTTGGCCGCCGCCTCACCGCCCAGGACCTTGGCCTGGACGCCTGCGCCCCGGTCTACGCCGGCCTGGAGTTCGCCGAGACGCCGCAGGAGGCGGTGGACATCGTGGCGAGCATGTGGCGCAAGGACAACGGCCCGCAGTCCGAGCTGCGCCGGATCGCCTTCACCCCGGCCGGCCTGGTCGTCCCCAGCCGGGACTGGCTGATCGGCCGCACCGACGAGCGGGTCGCCCGGGACGGCTCCACCCTGACCCGCTCGGACGCCGCCGCCGGCCCGCCGTCCGGCAGCGCCACCTCCGCGGCCATCACCGGCGCCCCGGCGCCGGGCGCGCCCGGCGCGTCCCCCGGGAGCCCGGCGCGCGGCCCC
>NZ_JBIVVI010001449.1:0-1996 GCF_044757675.1 Kitasatospora sp. NPDC091257 | reverse complement strand
CATGTGCCCGATCGCGTCGAAGAGCTCGTTCCCGTTGCCGCCCCAGGCGTGTTCGAGGGATGTCAGCATGGCGCTGTAGGACGTGTTGAAGTCGTGCAGTGCGGAGGCGGTGGGCTGGTCGGGCGCGTTGGCGGGGTCGTTGGCCCAGCCGCCGGCGGGAACACGGGCGACCGGCGAGGTGTCCGGGAGCGGTACGTCGGGGCCGGTGAACTCGAACCTCCCCGTCGCGGGGTTCTCGACCAGCTTCCTGCCGACGGCGATCTCCTTGAACGCGTAGTAGTGGGCGAGTTCGCCAGGGGGGCCGGGGAAGGGGTTGTCGGGCGAGGCGTCGGTGCCCTCGCCCTGGGTCCGGATGACGTCGATCGCCTTCAGCACGTCGTCCATGGTGTTCATCGCGACGATGTTGTTGCCGGCGCCGTGCTGCGACCCCAGCGGGAACGTCACCTGGTTCCGCCCGGTGAGCAGGTGCGCGAACCTCGGGAAGACGTCGGCGATGCGCTGGTAGAAGGCGCCGATCGTGTTGCCGTCGGCGGCGAACGCGAGCGGGTTCTCGGGCTTCTCGATGTCGGAGAAGAGGCCCGCCGACTCCCTGGTCAGCCCGCCGAGGGAGACGATCAGCCCCGGGTTGACCCCGCCGGGCAGCTCGCCCGGGTACTTCGGGACGGTGGCGGGGTCGGTCAGGACGACGGTGCCGCCGATGCTGGTGAGCATGTTGCAGACCAGGCCGAAGTGCGACATCTCGTCGAAGACGATCTCCCGGATCGTGTGGTGGACGGGTTGGCCGTCGTCCTGGCTGGTGATCGACCAGAGCGCGGTGGCGTAGGGCGGGATGGTGGAGAGCTCCAGCATGATCGCCCGCTGGAGCGCGTCCTTGAGCTCCTGCTCGGTCCAGTCCTCCTCGGCGATGTTCATGAGCTGGACGATCGCGTCGCTCTCGTAGTCCAGGATTCCGGTCGTCACGCTGGTCACCTTTCGTTCGGCTGTGCGCCGGACCGTAGCCGGAGGCGGATCGTGCGCGGACGCATGCCGTCGGTGCGGCCGAGGAGTTCATCCGGACGGGTGGCCGTGGGGGCGCCGACGCCGCGCTCACCGCCGGCCGGTGGGCCGGGACCGGTGAGGCCGAGTGACGGCGGGCGCCGTGCGTGGCTGCGGTGAGGGCGGATTTCTGCGATGAGGGCCGAACTTCCGCGATGAGGTCGGGTCGTCCCCGCCCGGCGCGAACGCCGGGCGGGGACGGGGGCGGGATTCAGGGCTGGTGGGCGGTGACGGTGATCAGGTGGGAGGTCCAGTCGGTCATCTCGCCGACGTAGAGGGTGACGCTCCAGGTGTCGTTGCGCGAGAGGCAGTTGGCGATGCCCTGACCGCCGCCCGGCCCGATGCAGATCCGGATGAAGTCGCGGTGGGCCTCCCGGATGGGGAGCTCGCGGACGCGCTCCCAGAGGACGGGGAGGGCGTGGTCGAGGCTGGGGAAGTCGGTCGGGAGCAGGATGCCGGCGATCCCGGCCCGGACGGCGCTCACGCGACGGCCCGCTCGGGGGAGATGTGGCACCAGACGAACTTCCCGATGCCGCCCTCGCGCGGGCAGCAGCCCCACTGGGTGGCCAACTCCCGGACGAGGAGCAGGCCTCGGCCGGTCTCGGTGGTGGTGGAGGGGCAGCGGGGCGAGGGCTTCTCGCCGTCGGCGTCGTGCACCTCGATGCGGAGGGTGTCGTCCGGGGAGAGCTGGAAGCGGACGAAGATCAGCCGGTCGCGCGGGGCACGGCAGTGCTGGAACGGCGTTGGTGACCAGCTCGCTGACCAGCAACTCACCGGTGAAGACGAGGAGTTCGCCGGAGAGGTGGGGGAGGAGGAAGTCGTGGAGCTCCCAGCGGGCGGCGCTCAGTTGATCACGATGCGTCGACCGTCGAGCTACGTTGAGTAGCATGCGCCTGGGAACTTCCAAAGTGCAAGTCCCTACTTTGGAAGTGAGCAAAGATTGTTGTCGACGCCGAGAGGG
>NZ_JBIVVI010001448.1:0-1997 GCF_044757675.1 Kitasatospora sp. NPDC091257 | reverse complement strand
CTGGTAGGTGTGCTGAGGGGTGTCCGCCATCACCATGAACACCCGGCGCACGAAGTCGAGCGGGACCTTCGCGTGGAACAGGTCCGACATCGAGTTCACGAACACCGTCCGCGGGCTCTTCCAGCCGTACGGCACCTCCAAGGCGTCCCGGTGGAGCGTCAGAGCGAACCCCGGACCGGACGTCCGGGTGTCGCCGTCGGCCTGGTATTTGGCCGCGCCCATCGCCTTCAAACGCTTCGCGAGTGCGAGGGCGTAGCAGTTGTCACAGCCGGCCGAGACGCGATCACAACCGGTGGTGGGGTTCCACGTGGCCTCCGTCCACTCGATGCCACTGCGATCACTCACTGCTAGCTCCTCACCACTGCCCTCCGGCAGCCACTGCTGCCGCTCCGTGTCCACCACAGGCGGCACGGCACCCGCCTACCATCCTCCGCTGACGCTGGGCCTGTCGAACCGGCTGGTCACACCCGCTAGGAGTGCGAGTGCAGTTCGTGCTGATCACTTGCCGACATCGGCCCAGACCGGCACGTCGGGGCGGTTTGGATCGAGCGGGGTGGATTCCAGGACCGTCCCCGCGCAGGCGAGGGCCTTCTCCAGGACGGTTCTGAGGTGCGGTGGCAGATTGCCCGTGCTCAATGCGCAGGCCGCCATGGAATTCTTGAGGGCTTCTATCTGAGCAGTGCGGAGGTGGGAAAGGACGACAGGGTGGGTGAGAAGGTCCCGGAGTGCGTACCCGTCGCCGGATACACCAGTTCTACTGGACAGTTGCTTGATCAGGTTGTTGATGGAGGGCATGCCAGCGGCGGCGTCGATCGCGGTCAGGGCGAGGCGGGTGGTGAAGACGGTCAGGCCCTCGCCCGGTTCGAAGGCCAGGCAGTGGTCGATCGCGGTCTCGGAGGCGTGCCGGTCCCCGGGGCGGCATAGGGCGGTGAGGACGGCGGCGACTGCGTTCTCCCAGGGTTCGCCGGGCTCCGTGCCGGCCAGGATGGCGAGGGCACCGTGGAGGTCGCCGGTGGTGGCGCGGGCGAGGATGGCGGTCTGGCGGCCGTCGAGGATGTGTTGGCCGATGCCGTGGTGCTTCTCGATGTGCTGCAGGGCCTCTGTCCAGCGGCCGGCGGTGGTGAGGGCGCGGGTGCCGTCGGCGATGACGACCCGCCATAGCCACTGGCGGACCTCGGCGCGCTGGTCGGATGTTTCGGTGAGGTGGGCGGGGACGGTGATGCCGTCGAGCGTTGCCTCGGTGCTGCTGGTGACGGCGTGGTAGAGGTCGAGGAGGAGTTGGTGGCCGCGTTGGTGGTGGCCAGCGCGGATGTGGAGGCGGGCGAGGTTTACGATCGGCTCCAGGCCGCGGATGGCGCTCATCGCAGGGAGTGGGCCGCGGGTGAGGTAGAGGGCGGCGTGGCGGTGGCAGAGCTCGCGGGCGTAGGTGGGCAGGTCGAGGTCGGAGGCGAGGAGGGCGGTCTGGTTGAAGACGGTGGAGGCGAGGCCCGGGTTGTTCTGCCGGGAGGCCGTGTCGGCCAGCTCGGAGAGCCGGCCGACACGGTCGTTGAGGGGCAGGCACGCGGGCCGGTGGCGTGCGACCAGCGGGAAGCGCTGGGCGATCGGTCCGGTCGGGTGCACGCGGACTACTCCCAGGTGACGGTGATCGGGTGGTGGGGGCGGTCCAGGACGAAGCGGCCGGCGGCCGGGTCCGCGGTGGCGGGGGTGTCGGGGAGTTCGATGCGCAGAGTCCGGTTGCGGAAGCCGATGTTCCAGGTGCGGATCTGGTCGGCGGCGAGGTCGGCGAGGGCGGCGCCTGCCGGGCCGTGGCCGATGACGCCGGTCTCGTAGGTCTTGCGGCCGTCGTTGTCGGGTTCTCCGGGGCGGAGGGTGAGGTAGGCGAGGGAGCCGGCGTCCACGGTGGCCATGGCGCCCCAGCCGAACATGGGGGTGATGCCGCGTTCGCGGGCAGTGCCGGTCACGCTCATCCTCATCAGGGAGTTGGGGAGGGTGAGGGC
>NZ_JBIVVI010001447.1:0-1999 GCF_044757675.1 Kitasatospora sp. NPDC091257 | reverse complement strand
CCCTCCCGCTCGCACCGTCCCCTTGGCCACTCTGAACGTGTTGGAGACGCCGCCCCGGCGATCCCCTCGGGTCCCAGCCGATCCTCTCGCGCTTCGACCCCTCCTCCCCCGCGTTCGTTCTGGCCAAGGAGGCTCACATGTTGCGCCATCCGCAGTTCCTGAAGGACTTGGTCACCGGCACCGCCAGCGCCCTCGCCGCCATCCACGTCAGCCCCGAAGGGCTGGTCCTCGGCTGTTCGCCCGGGGTGGGCGAGGACGAGGCCGACCACTGGTCGGCCGTGATGGCGGCGCTGCACGCCGTGAGCAACCGCAGCACCGAGATCATCGGCCGTAGCACCGCCGAACGGGGCCTCTGGGGCCACAGCGTGGTCGAGGACCGGGCCGGCCGCACACGCTGATTCTCGTCGGTGCCAACGACGGCTCGATGCTCGCCGCGGTGTGCGGGAAGAACGCCCAACTGGGCGACATCGCCGCCCGGCTCGTCGAACTGGCGGACAGCACCGTCGCCGTGGGGGCTGCGGCGTGAACCCGATCTCGGCCAAGGCCCCGACCCGCCCGCGGCGCCCGTTGCCGCTGCCCGATGTCCTCGGCACCGTGCACATCCCCGACCCGCTCAGCCCCGGCATGGCCGGACTGGCCTCCTACCTCACCCAACGCCACGCCCGGGTCACGATCTCCCCCGTGCAGGCGAGCCTTCGTCCCGAGCTGGTCGAGCGGCTTGAGCGTCGCGGGGCCGTTCTCCGAGCGGTCGCCCCCGGTACGGCTTCGCTGATCTGGGGCGGCGACAACACCGTGACCCACGACCTCACCAGCCACATCGCCGGCCACGGCCTGCCCATGATGGGCTACGCGCGGGCCGTCGAGCTGCTGGCCGGCACGGCACCGGTCACGGTCACCGTCGCCGGCAGCCATTCGACCACCATGGCTGCCGCCGCGCTCACCTGCGCACTCGTCAGCCGCGATCCCGGGTGGATCCTCGCCGAAGCCCCGATGGGGGACTCCGCCGGCTATGACGGCGGCGGAGAGGTCCTGGTGGTGGACCTCTGTCCGGACGGCTCCAGCCACGAGACGTCGCCGCCCGGTTGGCGCTTCCGCACGCTCGGCGAAGGGCTGAGCCCCACGGTGACACTGATCACCGCCGTGGATGCGGCACCGCCGGCGTTCTGGAACCAGCAGGAAGCGCTGGACCAGATGGAGGTCCTCGCCCAGCGGAGCGACACGGTGGTGGTGTGGGTCGCCCAGCCCGGTTGCCAGGAACTGGCGGACCGGCTGCGCAGGCACCGGCCGGGTCCGAGGGTGGTGACCGTCGGCCGCGGCACCGGCATGGACGTCCAGGTCCTCGGGACGTTCTGGACCGGAGAGGAGCACCGCGTCACCGTCCAGGCCGACGGCGAACGCCACACGTTCACCATGCCGGTCGCCGGGACGAACAATGCCATGGCCGTGGCCGCTGCGTGGGCCGCGGGCTGGGCCCTCGGTGTTCCCGGCCGTGAACTCGTCGACGGACTCGGCGCGTTCGCGGGCGTCGAACGATCGCTGACCAGGCTGGGCTCTACCGGTGGCATCAACGTCGTCGAGTCCAGGGCCGTGCACCCGAAGGAGATCGCCGCCGACCTCCAGGGCGCCCGGATGCTCACCGAGGGCGCGGTGGTGGCCGTCTACGAGCCCTCCGGGCACCTGCGGTCGAACGCCCTCACCAGTCTGATCGCCGAAGCCTTGGGCACCGCCGACCGGACCGTACTGCTTCCCGTCCACTCGACGTTCCCCCGCGGCCAGAACCACGCCGACGGCAGCGAATCCATCCTCAACGCCAGTTCCACCGGCACGGTGATCCGCTTCGAGCCCGACCTGCACCGGCAGGGCTCCGAGGCCCTGATTGCCTCCCTCGTGCAGCGGGGCGACCTGGTCCTGACCATCGGCTCCCCGGCCGCCCGGCGGATCGGGCCCTCCCTGCTGGCCGCTCTCCACCGGCCGCAGCCCGCCCGATAGCCCCCACCCC
>NZ_JBIVVI010001446.1:0-1999 GCF_044757675.1 Kitasatospora sp. NPDC091257 | reverse complement strand
CCTTGAGGGTCACCCCTCCCGTGCCGGCCAGCGGCACCGAATCACGTCGTAAGGGTTCCTAGTACATGACTGTCGAATCGGTCTTCCCACGCCTGGAGGCCCTCCTCCCGCACGTCCAGAAGCCGATCCAGTACGTCGGCGGCGAGCTCAACTCGACCGTCAAGGACTGGGACGCCTGCGACGTCCGTTGGGCGTTGATGTACCCCGACGCCTACGAGGTCGGCCTGCCCAACCAGGGCGTCATGATCCTCTACGAGGTGCTGAACGAGCGCGAGGGCGTGCTCGCCGAGCGCACCTACAGCGTCTGGCCGGACCTCGAGGCGCTGATGCGCGAGCACGACGTCCCCCAGTTCACCGTGGACGCCCACCGCCCGGTGAAGGCCTTCGACGTGTTCGGGCTGTCGTTCTCCACCGAGCTCGGCTACACCAACATGCTCACGGCGCTCGACCTGGCCGGCATCCCGCTGGAGGCCGCGGCCCGCACCGACGAGGACCCGATCGTCCTGGCCGGCGGCCACGCGGCCTTCAACCCGGAGCCGATCGCCGACTTCATCGACTGCGCCGTGGTCGGCGACGGCGAGCAGGCCGTCCTCGACATCACGGAGATCATCCGCGCCTGGAAGGCCGAGGGCCGCCCGGGCGGCCGGGACGAGCTGCTGCTGCGCCTGGCCCGTACCGGCGGGGTGTACGTCCCGAAGTTCTACGACGTGGAGTACCTGGCCGACGGCCGGATCGGCCGCGTCGTGCCGAACGCCCCGGGCGTGCCGTGGCGGGTGTCCAAGCACACCGTGATGGACCTGGACGAGTGGCCGTACCCGAAGCAGCCGCTCGTCCCGCTCGCGGAGACGGTGCACGAGCGGATGTCCGTGGAGATCTTCCGCGGCTGCACCCGCGGCTGCCGCTTCTGCCAGGCCGGCATGATCACGCGCCCCGTGCGGGAGCGAAGCATCACCGGCATCGGCGAGATGGTGGAGCGCGGGCTGAAGGCGACCGGCTTCGAGGAGGTCGGCCTGCTGTCGCTGTCCAGCGCCGACCACACCGAGATCGGCGACATCGCCAAGGGCCTGGCGGACCGGTACACCGAGGACAAGATCGGCCTGTCGCTGCCGTCCACCCGCGTCGACGCCTTCAACATCGACCTCGCCAACGAGCTGTCCCGCAACGGGCGCCGCTCGGGCCTCACCTTCGCCCCCGAGGGCGGCAGCGAGCGCATGCGCAAGGTGATCAACAAGATGGTGTCGGAGGAGGACCTGATCCGCACCGTCGCCACCGCGTACGGCAACGGCTGGCGCCAGGTGAAGCTGTACTTCATGTGCGGCCTGCCGACCGAGACCGACGAGGACGTGCTCCAGATCGGCGAGATGGCGAAGAACGTCATCCAGAAGGGCCGCGAGGTCACCGGCCAGAACGACATCCGCTGCACCGTCTCCATCGGCGGGTTCGTGCCCAAGCCGCACACCCCGTTCCAGTGGGCCCCGCAGCTGTCCGCCGAGGACACCGACGCCCGCCTGGCCAAGCTGCGCGACTCGATCCGCGGCGACCGCAAGTACGGCAAGAACATCGGCTACCGCTACCACGACGGCAAGCCGGGCATCGTCGAGGGCCTGCTCTCCCGCGGCGACCGCCGGGTCGGCGCGATCATCCGCGCGGTCTACGAGGACGGCGGCCGCTTCGACGGCTGGCGCGAGTACTTCTCGTACGACCGCTGGATGGCCTGCGCCGACAAGGGCCTGTCCGGCACCGGCGTCGACGTCGACTGGTACACCACCCGCGAGCGCACCTACGAGGAGGTGCTGCCCTGGGACCACCTGGACAGCGGCCTCGACAAGGACTGGCTCTGGGAGGACTGGCAGGACGCCCTGGAGGAGGTCGAGGTCGACGACTGCCGCTGGACCCCGTGCTTCGACTGCGGCGTGTGCCCCCAGATGGACACCAGCATCCAGATCGGCCCCACCGGCAAGAAGATGCTCCCCCTGACGGTGGTCAACAAGTAGCGCGT
>NZ_JBIVVI010001445.1:0-2007 GCF_044757675.1 Kitasatospora sp. NPDC091257 | reverse complement strand
GTATGACACCCCTACGGGTCAGCGCCGGTACTTGCGCAGTTCCCTCCGGGCCAGCGAGCGCTTGTGCACCTCGTCGGGGCCGTCCGCCAGCCGCAGGGTGCGGTTGCCGGCCCAGAGCTGGGCGAGCGGGGTGTCCTGGCTGACGCCGGCGGCGCCGTGGGCCTGGACGGCCTTGTCGAGGATCCACTCGACGGTGCGCGGGGTGGCGATCTTGATCGCCTGGATCTCGGTGTGCGCACCGCGGTTGCCGACGGTGTCCATCAGCCAGGCGGTCTTCAGCACCAGCAGCCGCAACTGCTCGATCCGCACCCGGGACTCGGCGATCCAGTCCTGCACCACGCCCTGCTCGGCCAGCGGCTTCCCGAACGCCACCCGCTCGTCGGCCCGGCGGCACATCAGTTCCAGCGCCCGCTCGGCGATGCCGATGGCGCGCATGCAGTGGTGGATGCGGCCGGGGCCGAGCCGGGCCTGGGCGATGGCGAAGCCCGTACCCTCCTCGCCGATCAGGTTCTCCACCGGGACGCGGACGTCCTCGAACAGCACCTCGGCGTGGCCGCCGTGGTCGGCGTCGTCGTACCCGAAGACCGTCATGCCGCGCCGCACGGTCACGCCCGGGGTGTCGCGCGGGACGAGCACCATGCTCTGCTGCCGGTGGGGTTCGGCCGCCGGGTCGGTCCTGCCCATCACGATGAGGATCCGGCAATCGGGGTTCATCGCCCCGGTGATGTACCACTTGCGGCCGTTGACGACGTACTCCTCGCCGTCCCGCTCGATCCGGGTGGCGATGTTGGTGGCGTCCGAGGAGGCCACCTCGGGCTCGGTCATCGCGAAGGCCGAGCGGATCGCGCCGTCCAGCAGCGGGCGCAGCCAGCGCTCGCGCTGCTCGGCGCTGCCGAACTGGGCGAGCAGCTCCATGTTGCCGGTGTCGGGCGCCGCGCAGTTGAGCGCGGGCGGGGCCAACTGGATGCTGCGGCCGGTGATTTCGGCGAGCGGGGCGTACTGGAGGTTGGTCAGGCCGGCGCCGGGCTCGCCGGGGAGGAAGAGATTCCAGAGCCCCTGCTTGCGGGCCTCGGTCTGGAGGTCGGCGACGACCGGGGGGACGGCCCACCGGTCGCGGGCCGGGTCGGCGAGTCGGGCCGCGAGCTGGGCGGCGAGGACGGGCTCGGCGGGGTGCACGTGCTCGTCCATGAAGGCGAGCAGCTGCTCGCGGAGCTCGTTCGTCCGGGCGTCGTAGGCGAAGTCCATCGGGTTCTCAGCTCTCCTTGAGGGTGCTCAGGCCGTACCGGGCGAGGATCGGGGCCATCTCGCCGGCGCGCTCGAAGCCGGCGCCCAGGGTGCGGCCCTGCCGGAAGCGGAAGTGGATGCCCTCGGCGACGGCGGCGAGCTTGAACGAGGCGAAGGCGACGTACCAGTCGAGGTCCTCCGCCCGGCGCCCGGTCGCGTCGGCGTAGGAGGAGACGATCTCGTCGGGCTTCGGGAAGCCGGGGGCGGTCATGGCGGAGGGGATGATGCCGCCGCCGACGCCGGCGAGTTCGGTGTACATCACCAGCAGGCCGACGTCGGTGAGCGGGTCGCCGAGGGTGGACATCTCCCAGTCCAGGACGGCGGCGATGGTGTCGTCCGCGTCGACCAGGACGTTGTCGAGCCGGTAGTCGCCGTGCACCAGCGCGGGCGCGGGCGAGACCGGCAGCCGCTCGGCGAGCCCGGCGCGCAGGCGGTCGAGGTCGGGCAGGTCGCGGCTGCGGGAGGCTTCCAACTGCTTCGACCAGCGGCGCAGCTGGCGCTCCAGGTAGCCCTCCGGGCGGCCGAAGTCGGCGAGGCCGACGGCGGCCGGGTCGATCCCGTGCAGGGTGGCGAGGGTGTCGACCAGCCTGCGCCCGAGCGCGTGCACCCGCTGTTCGCCGAGGGCGGCCAGCGGGGCGGCGTCCCGGTGGGCGGTGCCGGGGACGTACTCCATCAGGTACCAGGGGGCGCCGAGGGTGTCGGTGTCCGGATCGAGCAGCAGGG
>NZ_JBIVVI010001444.1:0-2011 GCF_044757675.1 Kitasatospora sp. NPDC091257 | reverse complement strand
GGCACCATGCCGCCTCCACCCCCCAACTCCCGGGTTGACGAGGGTTGTTCGACTACGTCACGCTCGACGGACCGCCGGGCGGGCGGCCGGACGTGCCGCGCGTGTCGTACGCCGCGCGCCGCCCGACGCCCCGGCCCGGATGTCCACCGTGCACCCGTGTGGAGGTACCGCCATGTCCAAGCGCCGTCTCGCCGTCCCCGGAGCCGCCGTCGCCGCTCTGACCCTCGCCGCCCTGCTCCTCCCGGCCAGCGGCGCCCACGCCGCGCCGCCCGCCGACTCGTGCACCCAGAACTGGAGCATCAGCTCCGGCGAGGGCTACGCGAACGGCAAGTGGTGCAACTACAACACCAAGGTCGTCGGCACGGTGCACGACACCAAGGCGGACGGCCGCTGTCCGTACGTGCGCGGCAACCTCTCCAACGGCGGCCGCGTCGACAGCGACTGGGCCGGCGGCAAGGGCAAGTCCCGCGCCATCACCCTCTACGCCCCCTCGGGCACCCACTTCACCAGCGTCACCATGCGCTCCATCGGCTGCTGACGCCGACGCCGGGCGGGCGGGTGTCACCGGAAGCCTCCTCGGGGTTCCCTCAGGGATGGTGATACGCCGTCGGAAGCAGGCTCCCGGCCGCCTCTCCTCCTGCGCACCGACGACCGCCCCGGGCTCCGCGTGATGCCCTGGACGGGACCACGGTCGCCGCGCCGCCCGGACCGCACCCGGGAGTTCCGGCGGCGGCCGCGGCCGCGAGAGGAGAGGCCTCGTGAACCCGCCCGCCCAGCACCGTACCCGCAGCCGTACCCGTACCCGTACCTGCACCCGCCCGCCCGGCCTCGGCGCGTCAGCCGTTGCCACGGCCGTCGCCATCGCCGTCGCACTCGGCACGGCCGCCCTCCCGGCGTCCGCCCACGCCGCGCCGGCCCGCCCGAACCCCGTCCAGCAGCGCCTCGACGCGCTCGTCGCCCAGGACGGCGTGCCGGGCGCACTGGCCGCGGTCCGCGACCGCGACGGCCGGACCCGGAACCACACCGCAGGGGTCGGCGACCTCAAGACCGGAGCGCGGGTGCCCGTCGACGGCCAGATCCGGGTGGGCAGCAACACCAAGTCGTTCACCGCCACCGTCGTCCTGCAGCTCGTGGCCGAGGGCAAGGTCGACCTGGACGCCCCCCTCGACACCTACCTGCCCGGGGTCGTCCGCGGCACGGCCGGCCGGGCCCCCGCCGACGGACGGATCATCACCGTCCGTCAGATCCTCCAGCACACCAGCGGCCTGCCCGAGTACACCGCGCTGCTGGGAGACCAGGAGGCCACCCGGTACTACGAGCCGCGCGAGCTGCTCGACCTCGCGCTCGGCCAGGCCCCCGACTTCGCCCCCGGCACCGGCTGGAAGTACAGCAACACCGGGTACGTCGTGGCCGGCCTGATCATCCAGAAGGTCACCGGCCGACCCGCCGGCGAGGAGATCACCCGGCGCGTGATCGACCGCATCGGCCTGCGCCACACCTACTTCCCGGTCCAGGGCGACATGTCCGTCCACGAAGGCCACCCGCACGGCTACCTCACCGAACAGCCCGGCAGCGCCCCGCTGGACGTCACCGAGGAGGACCCCTCCTGGGCCTGGACCGCCGGAGCGCTGGTCTCCACCAACACCGACCTCAACCGCTTCTACCTCGCCCTCCTCGGCGGCGAACTGCTGCCCCCGGCGCAGCTCGCCCAGATGCGCACCACCGTCCCCGCCGAGTACATGGGCCCGGGCGCCCGGTACGGGCTGGGCATCGTCGGCCGCCCGCTGTCCTGCGGCGGCCTGTACTGGGGCCACGGCGGCTCCATCCCGGGCTACGTCACCCGCGGCGGCGCCACCGAGGACGGTCGCGCCGCCGACGTCGCGGTGACCACCACCCCGTCACCCGACGTCAAGCAGCGCGTGGCCGACGCGGTCGACGCCGCCCTCTGCAGCTGACCCGGGCCCGCCGCGCCGCGGACGGAATGGCGTCGGCCCCCTCCGGATTCGGAGGG
>NZ_JBIVVI010001443.1:0-2011 GCF_044757675.1 Kitasatospora sp. NPDC091257 | reverse complement strand
CCCTCGGCGGAGTTCTCCGACCGGGGGGCCCTCGTCATGGGTAGGCTCGGATCGGAGGATAGGGGGCGGTGTGGAGAGCAGACGTTCGGTGCTCGGCGGCGCGGCCGTCCTGGTCTGGGCCGGGACGCTGGTCCTGTACGCCGCCACCGGGATCGGCTGGTGGGCGGCCGTTCCGGCGCTGGCCGCGGCGGTGCTGGCCGCGCTGGCGCTGCCGACGCCGCCACGACCGGGCGCACGGGCGGACGGGCCCGGGAGGCGCGTTCAGAGCCCGCTGCCGACCGGGCCCGCACCCATGGGCCTGGGGTTCCCCGTCCCCGCGGGCCTGCCGCCGGGTCTTTCGGAGGTTGGGCCGGTGGGCAGTGGGCCGGTCTACCGGTCCGACGTCTCCGGCAGCGGCGCCGGGGCCGGGCACCGGCCCCTGCTGGAGTACGCCGACGACCCGCTGACCCCGGTGGCCGCCGAGACCGTCACCGAGGGCCTGGAACGCCTCTTCCTCCGGCTCGGCCCGCCGCCGGGCGCCGCCCGCAGCCCCGACCGCACCGCCCCCACGCCCCGAGGTGACGACCGGTGACCACCCCCGAGGAGAGCCGCACCCGCCGTCCGACGGCCCTGGAGATCGCCACCCAGTGGGCCCGACTTCCGCCCGAGCACCTGCGGGTGGCCCTGGAGCACCTCGAACTGGAACTCCGGCGCGAACACGCCCGGGAGAGTGCCCGGGAACGCCACCAGGCGTCGCTGGAACGCGAGCGGACGGCGTCGGCCTCGGTGCTCGAAGCGGCCCGGATGCGGGAGGAGCACGTGACCGAGCGCGCCCGGATCGCGGCTCAGGACCGCAAGGACCAGCGCGCCCACCAGCTCTACGCCGGCGGACTGGCGGCCGGATTCGTGCTCGCCGCCGGAATGCTCGCCGGCTCGGTGATCGTCGGCCTGGAGGGCCGCCAGTGGCTGGCCGGCCTGCTCGCCGGGCCCAGCCTGATCGCCCTCCCGGTGGTCTTCGTCCTGCGCCGCAGCGACCGGCCCACCGCACGCCCGCTCCCGCTCCCGCCGCCCACCTTCCCGGAGCGGTTCCCGGACGACCGGTCGGCGTAGCCGCGCGGCCTCGTGCCCGGAGGCGGGGCGGCTACGGCCGGCCGCGAGGGCGACGGCGGTCGCGACACCGCCGGAACGACGTCAGGTGCCGCTGGTGGGGGTGTCGTCCTTCTTGACGCCCAGGAGGATCTGGTCCAGCACCGAGACGTCCGGGGCGGCCGGGTCGTCGTCCACGCCGCCGTCGAAGACCACGTAGCCCCCGCCCTTCGCGGGGAGGGCGGCCAGCAGGACGTAGCCCTGGGTGCCGTCGGCGTTGGTGATGTGCCAGCGGGTCGCGTAGCCGGCCACGCCGGCGACGGCGAGGCTGCCCGAGCCGTAGTCGGTCTGCGAGGTCATCCCGCTGAAGATCTGCTTGGCGACGGTCGGCATGGCGGCGTCGGCGGCGGCCTTCGCGCTGTCGCCCTGGATGGTGTTCTTCTCCACCGAGAACCGGCCGCGGATACAGGCCTTGCCGTTCGCGCAGGTGTAGCGGCCACTGCCGAGGTAGACCGACCACTGCGGGGTGTCGGTCGTCGTCACCTCCCAGCCCTCGAACACCGGGAGGGTGATCGAGTGCTGCTGGTCCGCGACGGTGCTCCTGAGGACCGGGGCGGGCTTGGGCGTGGCCGGCTTCGGGGTGGGGCCGGGGCTCGTGGTCGGGCCGGCGCTGCGGCTGACGGAAACGGTGGGGTCGGTGGTCGGGTCCGCCGTCGGGTCGCCGCCGTGGCTGAGCGCGACTCCGGCGACGCTGCCGCCGACCGCCAGGACGCCGACCGCGACGGCGATGATCACGCCCGGCTTGGCCCGCCTGGGGGCGGGGAGCGGGGCCGCGGCCATCGGCGGGTAGCCGGGGCCGGGCTGGCCGTAGCCCGCAGCCGGGTACGCCTGCGGGCCCGGGTACGTCTGCGGGCCGGGGTGGCCCGGGTAGCCGTAGCCGCCCTGG
>NZ_JBIVVI010001442.1:0-2016 GCF_044757675.1 Kitasatospora sp. NPDC091257 | reverse complement strand
GACGGCCGTGCGGGCCGTCCGCGCTCGGGTGCCCGAACCCTCACACGGCGTCATGGCCGGGTCAATGGCTGGTGCGCGTGAGGCGCCGGGTTGGCAAATTCCGTCAAGCCCGCAGGTCCGGCTTTGCGTCAAGCTGGGCTTTCCTTCACGTGGTTGAGACCACCTCATGTACGGAGCCGGTGGCGATCGAGTACCGTCCTCGTCATCGGAGTCGTCGGAATCACTGGAACCGTCGGCAGTCCCTGCGACCGGCCGAGGACGACCCGCCCGGGGAGGCAGCCGTGCAGCGCAACCGTGTGGTTCCCGCGGCGGCGGTGCCGGCACCGCCGACCGGCCGGGGGCAGGACGCCTGGCGCGAGTTCGGTGCCCGGCTGCGGCACTGGCGGCGCCGGGCCGGACTCACCCAGGCGCAGCTCGGCGCCGGGATCGGCTACGACCACACCGCGGTCAGCAAGATCGAGCACGGCGCCCGCCGGGTCACCCCCCGGGTCGCCGACCGGATCGACGAGCTCCTCGGCGCGGAAGGCGAGTTGAGCGCCGCCTGCCAGCGCGCCGAGAGCGCCGAGCTGTGCGTGCTGGACGCCTTCTCACCCGCTCTGCTCCGACCTCCGCTGCCGGGCGGGGCGGCGCCCGGCGCGCCCGTCCCGCCCCCGGCCCCCGCTCCGCTGCGACTGCCGGACTACGGCCTGCTCTGCCCGCTGCACGGCGCCGAGGGCTGCGCGGTCCCCGAGGCCGGAGAACTCGTCGCCCTGCACGCCGAGTTCTGCGCCCAGGAGGGCCTGGCCGACCCGGCCGCCGGGCGCCCGCTGGACGACGTCACCGCGCACGCCCTGACCGGGCTGCTCGCCGCCCACCTGCGCTCCGGCGAGACCGGCGACCGGCCGGGCCTGGCCGCCGCCGTGGAGCGCACCCTGCACGCGGTGCTCGCCCGGCTCGCCGGTGCCCCCGCCGCGCAGCGCGGTCCGCTGGTCCGGCTGGCCGCCGAGCACGCCCACGCGGCCGGTGCGCTGCGGATGCAGGACGGTCGCAACGCCACCGCGATGGCCTGCTACGACCGCGCCCTCACCTGGGCCGGGCTGGCCGTGGACCGGGCCACCCAGGTCGGCACGCTCAGCGACATGAGCGTCCTGGCCCGGTTGGACGGCGACCCGGTCGCGGCGCTCGGCTACGCCCGCGAGATCGAACGGGTCGCTCCGGACCGGCACTGGGCCGGCGCGATGGGCCGGATCAGCCGGGCCCGGGCGTACGCGCTCACCGGTGACGTGCGGGCGACCGTCCGGCAGATCGGGCTGGCGCGGGCGCACCTGGACCACATCGGCGCGGAGGACGAGGTCGACGTGCCCTGGCTCTCGATCGCCTCGATGCGGATGCGGGTCGAGTCCGCCGCGGCCGCCGCGCTGCGCGACCTGGCCGCCGCCACCGACGACTCCCGGCTGGCCCGCCGCGCGCTGGACGCCACCGAGACCGCCCTCGGCCTGCTGGGTCCGGACCAACTGCCCTCCAGCCGACTGCTCTTCATCGTCCGGGCGGCCGACTGCCACGTCTGCGCGCACGACCCGGCGACGGCCGTCGAACTGCTCGGCCCCGCCCTGGAGGCGACCGGCGTGACCGCCCTGCCCGCGCTGGTCGAGTACGAGCTGCGCGGTCTGCGCGACCGTCTCGCGGCGCACGCGCCCCGTGCCGCACACCGGTTGGCGGAGCCGGCCCGCTCCTGATCGGGCGGTGCTCCGGGGGCCGCGGCGACGGCCGCCCGTTTGGCTGGATCAGGTGGCCGCGCGGGGTGGCGCGGAAGGGGCGCACGCCAGCGCCCGCGGACCTGGACGGATGCGGTCGCACGCCGCCAATTCCCACGCCTTCTCGAAAATGCGCCCCCTTCACGCCGTACGAACGTCAACTTCGTGAGCGTATAGTCCGCCGATCGGGTCATTCATGGAGTTAACACGTCGAATGACTGTCACGGCGCGCGTCTGCCGCTAGAGTCTCTGACGTTTCCAGTCGTTAGTCCGCGAAGAACGG
>NZ_JBIVVI010001441.1:0-2023 GCF_044757675.1 Kitasatospora sp. NPDC091257 | reverse complement strand
GTAGTCGATGGTGACCAGGCGGCGGAAGTCCTGGAAGCGCGCGGTCGACAGGTGGGTGGGCCGCTCCCTCGCCCGCCCGCCCGGCCCGACCGCCGTCGGTGCCGCCATACCCATGCCGCCGTACCGGCGACACGCCCGCGCTCAGGGTAGTGGAGCGTGGCCTGCGGGTAGTCGTGCCGCCCGCGCTGGCCGTGCCGGACAAGTCGGACGGCGCACTGCTACCGAGTGGCGCGTGCCCGGGTGGGGAGGGCGGCCGTAGCCTGCGAAGCACCGAGCCGAGAAGTCTGGAGAAACCCCATGAGCGCCGCAACGCCGCTCCCGCAGGAGCGCCGCCTGGTCACCGCGATCCCCGGTCCGAAGTCGCAGGAGCTGCACGCCCGCAAGCTGGGTGCGGTGGCGGCCGGTGTCGGCACCACCCTGCCGGTGTACGTGTCCCGTGCCAACGGCGGCGTGCTGGAGGACGTGGACGGCAACTCGCTGATCGACTTCGGTTCCGGCATCGCCGTGACGAACGTCGGCAACAGCGCCGAGGCCGTGGTGGCCCGGACGACCGAGCAGCTGGGCAACTTCACGCACACCTGTTTCATGGTGACCCCGTACGAGGGTTACGTGGCGGTCGCCGAGCAGCTGAACGAGCTGACCCCGGGTGACCACGAGAAGCGCACCGCGCTGTTCAACTCGGGTTCCGAGGCCGTCGAGAACGCGGTGAAGATCGCCCGCGCCTACACCAAGCGCCAGGCCATCGTGGTGTTCGACCACGGCTACCACGGCCGCACCAACCTGACCCTGGCGCTGACGGCGAAGAACATGCCGTACAAGCAGGGCTTCGGTCCGTTCGCCCCCGAGGTCTACCGGGTGCCGGTCGCCTACCCGTACCGCTGGCTGACCGGTGCGGAGAACGCCGCCGCCGAGGCCGCGGCCCAGGCGATCGACGCGATCAACAAGCAGATCGGTGCCGAGAACGTCGCCGCGATCATCATCGAGCCGATCCAGGGCGAGGGCGGCTTCATCGAGCCGGCCAAGGGCTTCCTGCCGGCGATCGTGGAGTTCGCGAAGGCGAACGGCATCGTGTTCGTCGCGGACGAGATCCAGACCGGTTTCTGCCGCACCGGCCAGTGGTTCGCGTGCGAGGACGAGGGCATCGTCCCGGACCTGATCACCACCGCGAAGGGCATCGCCGGCGGCCTGCCGCTGTCCGCGCTGACCGGCCGCGCCGAGATCATGGACGCCGCGCAGACCGGTGGTCTGGGTGGCACCTACGGTGGCAACCCGGTGGCCTGTGCCGCCGCGCTGGGCGCCATCGAGACCATGAAGGAGCTGGACCTCAACGGCAAGGCGCAGCGGATCGGCGAGATCATGCTGGGCCGCCTGCGGGCCATGCAGGAGAAGTACGAGATCATCGGTGAGGTCCGCGGCCGCGGTGCGATGATCGCCGTCGAGCTGGTGCTGCCGGGCGGCAAGGAGCCGAACGCGGCGGCCACCGCGGCCATCGCCAAGGCCTGCCACGCCGAGGGCCTGGTCGTGCTGACCGCCGGCACCTATGGCAACGTGCTGCGCTTCCTGCCGCCGCTGGTCATGCCGGAGCACCTGCTGACCGAGGGCCTGGACATCCTGGAGGGTGCGTTCGCCGCCCTCTGAGCGGTGTCGCCCGTCCGGTCGTGAACCCCCGCCGGAGGGTTGTCCGGACAGCGCTGAACGGCCCGTGGGGACCTCTTGGTCCGCACGGGCCGTTCGGTTTCCGGCGTGCCGCGCGGGCGGTCCGGGCATGATCGACGGGGTGCCCCGGAGGTTGCCCGGCGCGGGGTGAAGATGGTGTGCGGAATCGCTGAAGGCGCTCGGCGCGGAAGGGCTGTTGACGTAGTGTCATCGCAGATGGACAGCGAGCCTCAGCCGTTGGCGCGGCCGTCCGCGGGGCCCCTTCCGGGGCCGGTCGCGCGGGTGCCGCACGAGGACGACCAGGCCGGCCCGGGAGGGTCGGCGCCCACCGAAGGCCGATCGACCGACCGTCCGACCCACACCCCCC
>NZ_JBIVVI010001440.1:0-2025 GCF_044757675.1 Kitasatospora sp. NPDC091257 | reverse complement strand
CCTCCACTCCCCGGGGAGTGGAGGGCCGTCGGCTTTTCGCGGGGCGTGGGCACGGGCGCGCGCCTCCACCCCGCGCTCCGGCCGGACTGCGGACCCGAACGGGTGAACAAGGGGTGGGGACACGCATCAGCCGGGGTTGACGGACGTTGAGTGGAGGGAGGAGTGCACGAACGGTTGCGGTGACGAGCGGAAGGGGTGAGCCGGTGCGGGGTCTCCAACGGGCCGTTCTGCTGCGGGCGGCGGCAGCCGTGCTGGCGCTCGGCGCCGCGGTCGGGGTTCACGTGGAAGTGGGGCACGCGCTGGCCAGGCGCGGGGCCGAGCGCGCGGAGCGGGAGGCGGTGGCGTGCGCGGAGGCGGCCCGGCATCCCGATCTGTTCGAAGCGGGATGGCCGGCGGGGTGCCGCTGACGCGCAGGTGTTCGGTCCATTCGGACAGAACGTCACCCGTCCGGCTTCATTCCCGAATGCGGAGGAACCACCCTTCATTCCTTGCGGTTCATCAGGGAGTGAACGAGTTTCCCGAGGGGGGTTCCCTGATGACCGCGCAGCCCGGTGGCTCCGCGCCCGCGCCGCGGGCGGCGAGGCCGGTGCCGGCCTGGAGCGAGTGGCTCGGCACGGTCGTGCGGCTCGGCCTCGCGGTGGTCTGGGGATGGGCCGGGCTGGCGAAGGTCTCCGACCCGGCGGAGGCCGCCCAGGCCGTCCGGGCCTACGAGATCCTTCCCGAGGGCCTGGTCAAGCCGATCGGCTACGGCCTGCCGTTCCTGGAGCTGGCCCTGGCCGTGCTGCTGGTGGTGGGCCTCGGCGTCCGGCTGGTGGCCGGGGTCTCCGCGGTGCTGCTGCTGGTCTTCATCGCCGGGATCGCCTCCGCCTGGGCACGCGGCATCTCGATCGACTGCGGCTGCTTCGGCGGCGGTGGGCACGTCGACGAGTCCCGGACCGAGTACCTCCAGGAGATCCTGCGCGACACCGGGTTCCTGCTGCTGGCCGGGTGGCTGCTGTGGCGGCCCCGCACCCGGCTGTCGGTGGACGCCTGGCTGGCGAACTGACCCCCCGCACCCCCGCACCGGCGAGCTGACCCCCACACCCCTGCACCCGACGAAGGCCCCCGACCGTGGATGTCAAGGCAATGAGCGAGAAGAACCGAGAAGGCAAGCGCACCGCCCGCGAGCGGATGCTGGAACAGCGGGCGGCCGAGGAGGTCTCCTCCCGGCGCAAGAAGAAGCTGATCGTGGGCGGTTCCGTGCTCGCGGTGATCGCCGCCGCGGTGATCGTCGGCGTCGTGGTGCAGAACCAGCGCTCCAAGCCGGAGACGCCGACCGCCGTCCCGGCCGGGACGATCGGCGACAAGAACCTGGTCGTCCCGGTCGGCGCGGGCAACGCGCCCTCCGTCCTCACGGTCTACGAGGACCCGCGCTGCCCCGCCTGCGGCACCTTCGAGCGCGAGTTCTCGTCCACCATCGACCAGCTGGAGGACGCCGGGAAGATCTACACGAACTACCACATCGTGTCGTTCATCGACCGGGCCGTGGGGGGCAAGGGCTCCAAGACCGCCGCCAACGCCCTGGGCTGCGCCCAGGACGCCGGGCACTTCCGGGACTTCCACGACGTGCTGTACCGCAACCAGCCGGACGAGACCAACGACGCCTTCGGCGACAAGGCCGTGCTGCTCAGCCTGGCCAAGCAGGTCAACGGCCTGGACACGCCCGAGTTCCAGTCCTGCGTCAACGACAACAAGTTCGGTGGGTGGGTGTCCGCGGTGCAGCAGGACTTCGACAAGTCCAGCTTCAAGTCCACCCCGACGGTGCTGCTCAACGGCCAGCCGATCTACCCGAAGAACGGCAGCGAGGAGATCACCCCGGCCAACCTGGTGGCCTGGGTGGACGCCGCGAACCAGGGCAAGCAGCCGGGTACGGCGGGTTCGCACGGGCAGACCCCGGCGCCGACCAGCACCGCCTCGGAGGCCAACAACCCGTCGCCGACGGCCGGCTGAGCCCGCTCCGCCACGCCGCCCCCTCCCCGTCCGGAG
>NZ_JBIVVI010001439.1:0-2030 GCF_044757675.1 Kitasatospora sp. NPDC091257 | reverse complement strand
CCCGACCACCCCGCCGCCGGACGCCGTCCTGCCGGAGCGCCACCCCCGGGCGCCCGCCCCCGGCACCCGGCTCGGTTCCCACTACGAGCACTGCTTCGGCTGCGGCCCGCAGCACCCCGGCGGCCTGCGGATCGACGCGGTCGCCGGCGAGGGACTCGACGTCACCGCCGAGTTCGCCGTCCGCGACGCCCACCAGGGCGGCCCGGGCCTGGCCCACGGCGGGCTGCTGACCACCGCCATGGACGAGACCCTCGGCACGCTCAACTGGCTGCTGCACGCCCCCGCCGTGACCGGCCGGCTGGAGACCGACTTCCTCAGCCCGGTGCCCGTCGACTCGGTGCTGCACCTGCGCGCCTGGATCACCGGTGTGCACGGCCGCAAGATCTACAGCGCAGCCGAGGCGCGGATCGGCGGTCCGGACGGACCGCTCGCCGTCCGCGCGCAGGCCCTCTTCATCCAGGTGAAGCTGGAACACTTCACCACGCACGGTCGCCCCGAGGACATCGAGAAGGTCCTCGACGACCCGGATCTGATGAAGCGCGCACGAGCCTTTGAGGTGAACCCTTGAGCGATACCCCCCGCCCGCAGCTGGACGTCCTGATCAAGCGCATCGACCCCGAGCTGCCGCTGCCCGCCTACGCGCAGCCCGGGGACGCCGGTGCCGATCTGCGCACCACCGTCGACGCCGAGCTGGCGCCCGGCGAGCGGGCCGTCCTGCCCACCGGCATCGCCGTCGCCCTGCCGGACGGCTACGCGGCCTTCGTCCACCCCAGGTCCGGGCTCGCAGCTCGTTGCGGCGTTGCCCTCGTGAACGCCCCGGGGACGGTCGATGCCGGGTACCGTGGAGAGATCAAGGTGATCGTCGTCAATCTGGACCCGCGCGAGGGGGTCAGCTTCCGCCGAGGGGACCGGATCGCCCAGCTGGTGATCCAGCAGGTCGAGAAGGCCCGTTTCCACGAGGTGGAGGAGCTGCCTGGGTCGGCACGTGCCGAGGGCGGGTTCGGGTCGACCGGCGGCCACGCCGCGGTCTAGCATGCCCGCGGCCTCGCAGGAAGCCGAGCAGGTATTCGCATCGGTCTTGGACCGGGAAGGACAGTGACCGTGTTCCGTCGTCGCCAGAAGAGCGAGGACGCTGTCGAGCAGCTCGCCGACGACGCCATCAGCGCCGACGAGACGGCCGATGACGTCGAAGGTTCCGCCGAGAGCGAGAACGTGACCGAGCTGGACCCGGCCGACAGGGTCGGCCTGCCGCCGGCCCCCCGGCCGGACGGTCCGTGGGACCACTCCGAGCTCGAGAACCCCGAGGAGGGGCGAGTCGACCTCGGGGGTCTGCTGGTCCCCGGTGTCGAGGGCATGGAGCTGCGCGTCGAGGTCGCCGGTGACGCGATCGTGGCCGCCACCCTCGTGCTCGGCAACAGCGCCATCCAGCTCCAGGCCTTCGCGGCCCCGAAGTCCGAGGGCATCTGGGGGGAGGTCCGGGAGGAGATCGCCAACGGCATCACCTCGCAGGGCGGCCTCATCGAGGAGGAGGAGGGCCCGCTCGGCTGGCACCTCCGCGCCCAGGTCCCGGTGCAGCTGCCGGACGGCACCCAGGGGGTGCAGCTGGTGCGGTTCGTCGGCTGCGACGGCCCGCGCTGGTTCCTGCGCGGTGTGATCTCGGGCCAGGCCGCGGTGCAGCCGGAGATGGCCGGGATCCTGGAGCAGGTCTTCCGGCAGACGGTCGTCGTGCGCGGCGAGTCCCCGATGGCTCCCCGTGACCCGATCGTCCTGAAGCTTCCCGAGGACGCCCAGATGGTCGCCGACGGTGGCGGGGCCGCCGCCGCCGGCGAGGGCGACAACCGCTTCGGCGGCACCTCGCTCGACCCGTTCGCGCGCGGTCCGGAGATCACCGAGGTCCGCTGACCCGGCTCCGACCGGCATCGACCGGCACTGATCGCCTCTGCCCGGACCCCCGGGCAGGGGCGATTTGCATGTGGCGGGCCGGTCCCCGTACAGTTCCGGAGTCGCCGCGGGAGACCGGGGCGGCAAAG
>NZ_JBIVVI010001438.1:0-2031 GCF_044757675.1 Kitasatospora sp. NPDC091257 | reverse complement strand
GTCCTGGCCGTGTTCCGGCAGTTCGGGATCAAGGAGTTCGTCGCCTCCAGCACCGGGAACAGCTCCACCGCCCTGGCCCGCGCCGGGCAGCAGGAACCAGCCGGCCAGGATGCCGAACGCCGCGATCGGCACATTGACCCAGAACACCCAGCGCCACGAGGCGTGTTCGACCAGCAGCCCGCCGAGGCTGGGCCCGAGTGCCAGGCCGAGGCCCTGGGCGGAGGCCTGGATGCCGAGCGCGCGCCGCATCGCGTGCTCGGGGACGCCCCGCGCGACCAGAGCGACGCTGTTGGCCTGCATCATCGCGGCGCCCACCGCCTGGACGGCGCGGCAGCCGACCAGGGCCCAGAGACCGCCGGCGAATCCGGCACCGAGCGAGGAGAGGCCGAAGACCGCGAAGCCGCCGATGTACATCGTCTTGCGGCCGACCAGGTCCGACAGCCAGCCGATCGGGGCCAGCAGGGCGACCAGGACCAGCAGGTAGGCGAGGGCGACCCACTCGACGGCGGCGAAGCCCGCGTCGAAGTCCCGGCCGATGGCGGGGAAGACCAGGGCGATGACACTGGCGTCCAGCTGGCCGAGGAAGGCGCCGAGACAGACCGTGCCGACGGCGAGCCAGTGGGCGTGGCGCCAGCCGGCTATGCCGCGCGGCCGGGGCCGCTCGGTGAGCAGCCGCGAGGCAAGGGCGGTGGCGTTCATGGGTACGAATATATCGGATACAGATATGTTCTCTCTACGAGCAGCTCGTTCTACGACAGGATGTGTCCCACGGTACGGACGGTGCCGGACGGACGCCCGCGGCAAGGCCTGCGACAGAGCCGCAACACGGCGCGGCCCCGGGGCCCCGACCAGCCGCCGAACCGCCCCGTACCAGGCGATACGCTGTCCGCCATGCCGTCGTCACCACACGTTCCCGACCCCGCCACCGCAAGCCCCGACCCGGCGGTCGAGCACGCCCGGCAGCTGACCGACACCGTCACCCGGCTGCGCCGCGCGCTGCGCAGCAGCATCCGCACCGACTACCCGTGGGAGTCCCTGCCGATGGCGCAGGTCGAACTCCTCCAGACACTGGCCGCCGCGCCGCTGCGGGTCGGCGAGCTGGCCGCACGGCAGCGGCTCGCGCCCAACACCGTCAGCGGACTGGTCGGGAAGCTGCTCGACGCCGGCTTCGTGGACCGCCAGGCCGACCCCGGCGACCGCCGCACCGCCCGGATCGCCCTCACCCCGGCGGGCCGGCGACAGCTGGACGACTGGCAGCACGCCCACGAGCGCCGCATCGCCACCGCGCTCGGCACCCTCGACCCGGCCGACCGCGCGGCGGTCGTCAACGCCCTGCCGGGCCTGGAACAGCTCGCCCGCGCCCTCGCACAGCCAGGCACCGGGCCCGAGCCGGCACCCGCCCAGGAGCCCGCGGCCGGGTGAAAACCACTGGCCGCCGCGTTCGCCCGCCGCTACCGTCCCCGGCATGACCAGCACAGCGCTACGGATCGAGCCCTGGACGGACGACGACCTCGCGCTGCTGCGCCGGGTCAACACGCCGGAGATGAAGAAGCACGTCGGCGGGCCGGAGAGCGCCGAGCAGCTGCTCGTACGGCACCGGCGCTACCTGGACTTCGTCCCGTCCGGGCTCGGCTGCATGTACCGGATCGTGCTGCTGCCCGAGGGCGAGGCCGTCGGGACGGTCGGCTACGGCACCCGGACGTGGGAGGGCCGGACCGTCCACGAGATGGGGTGGAACGTGCTGCCCGGCTTCCAGGGGCGGGGCATCGCGGTCGCCGCGACCCGCGCGGCGGTCGAGGCCGCCCGCCGCGAGGCCGCCCATCCCCACCTGCACGCCTTCCCCTCGGTGGACAACCCCGCCTCCAACGCGGTCTGCGCGAAGGCCGGCTTCACACTGCTCGGCGAGACGGACTTCGAGTTCCCGCCCGGACGGCTCATGCGCAGCAACAACTGGCGGGTGGAACTGCGGAGTTGAGCGGCAGGCGGTGGGAGCTCGGCGGTGGGGGCTCGGCGATGGGGGGCTCAGCGGAC
>NZ_JBIVVI010001437.1:0-2032 GCF_044757675.1 Kitasatospora sp. NPDC091257 | reverse complement strand
CCTGGTGCCGCGACCGGGGGTGGTGGAGCTGGAGGTGACGGCGCCGCGCACCCGCCGGGCGATCGGGCTGGCCTGGGCGGCGGGGCGGCCGCTGACCCCGCCGGCGCGGACCTTCCGGGACTTCGTGCTGTCCCGGCGGGGGCGGCTGTTGCAGCACGACTGACGCCCGCTCGGCGGCGGTCCGGCGTTTTGGCGGATCGTATGGACCGGGCGGTGGAATTCCGCGTGGAGTTTGGACCATCCGGTGGTGTTCGCGGTGGTCGGTCTACGCGCGTAGGGGCTATATTTCCGCAATGGAACAGCAGATCCCCGTCACCACCGCGGGCACCGGCCCGCGCATCCCCACCGCCGACCAGATCCGCCGCGCGCCGAAGGTCCTCCTGCACGACCACCTGGACGGCGGGCTGCGCCCGGAGACCGTGGTCGAGCTGGCCGCCGCCTGCGGCTACCAGGGCCTGCCCACCACCGACGCCAAGGAGCTCGGCGAGTGGTTCCGCGAGGCCGCGGACTCCGGCTCGCTGGTCCGCTACCTGGAGACCTTCGCGCACACCTGCGCCGTGATGCAGACCCGTGAGGCGCTGATCAAGGTCGCCGCGGACTGCGCCGAGGACCTGGCCGCCGACGGCGTCGTGTACGCCGAGGTCCGCTACGCCCCCGAGCAGCACCTGGAGGCCGGGCTGAGCCTCGACGAGGTCGTCGAGGCCGTCCAGGAGGGCTTCCGCCTCGGCGAGGCCAACGCCCGCGCAGCCGGCCACCGGATCCGCATCGGCACCCTGATCACCGCGATGCGGCACGCCGCCCGCTCGCAGGAGATCGCCGAACTGGCCAACCGCCACCGGGACTCGGGCGTCGTCGGCTTCGACATCGCCGGTGCCGAGGCCGGCTACCCGCCCACCCGGCACCAGGCCGCCTTCGACTACCTCAAGGGCGAGAACAACCACTTCACCATCCACGCGGGCGAGGCCTTCGGCCTGCCGTCGATCTGGGAGGCCCTGCAGTGCTGCGGCGCCGACCGGCTCGGCCACGGCGTGCGGATCGTCGACGACATCACGGTCGGCGAGGACGGCACGGTCGAGCTCGGCCGGCTGGCCGCGTACGTGCGCGACAAGCGCATCCCGCTGGAGATGTGCCCGACCTCCAACATCCAGACCGGCGCCGCGGCCTCGTACGCCGAGCACCCGATCGGGCTGCTCAGCCGGCTGAAGTTCCGGGTCACCGTGAACACCGACAACCGGCTGATGAGCGGCACCAGTATGAGCCGGGAGTTCGGCCACGTGGTGGAGGCCTTCGGCTACACCCTGGGCGACCTGGAGTGGTTCACCGTGAACGCGATGAAGTCCGCGTTCCTGCCCTTCGACGAGCGGCTGGCGATGATCAGCGACGTGATCAAGCCGGGCTACGCCGAGCTGAAGTCGGAGTGGCTGTTCAGCGTGGGCGCCGGCGGCAACTGAGCCGCCGGGGCGGTGCCCCGGGCCCGCCGGGTCGGATGAACGCCGTGTTCCCGCACGAGAGTTGGCGTTCATCCGACTACTCACTCGGGTGAGTGAACGCCCTTTGGCTCCCGGGTGACCGGCTCACTACGGTGTGCCCGTCATTGCCGATACGGCTCGGCGGCGGTCGCCCGTCCGTCGGTCCCGTGCGTGAAGTCGGCCACCGACGAGGACCCAAAGGGGACCCACCATGAAGCAGGCTCTCAAGGCCGCGGGCACCGCGGCGCTCGGCATCGCCATCGCGGCGGTCGGCGCCGGTACCGCCTCCGCGGCCGACGGCCAGGCGGCCGGCGGCCTCGGGCTGCCCACCGGCGCGCTGACGAACCCGGCGGTGACCGGTGCGGTCACCGACACCGCCGCCAAGCTGCCCGCCACCGGCAAGGTGACCGAGACGCTGGGCACCCTCGCCCCGAGCGTGGGCAAGGCCGTCCCGGCCGGGGAGACCCCGCTGGCCGGCGTCACCCAGCAGCGTGCCGCCCTCCCGACCGTCCCGGGCCTGGACAAGACCCCGATCGGCGCGCTGACCAGCACCCTGCCGGCCC
>NZ_JBIVVI010001436.1:0-2034 GCF_044757675.1 Kitasatospora sp. NPDC091257 | reverse complement strand
GACCCGGGCAGCGGCGTACCGGGTGGAGCGGTGCCGGGCCGTCAGGTCCCGGCCCGCATCCGCGCGGCGCGGTGCGCCGCACTGGGCTTCTGCAACTGGAAGTAGGCTCCGGCCAGGACGCGCTGCTTCAGCCGGGGGCTGAGGTCGAGCACCTGGTAGAGCGAACGCCGCAGCGTGCCGCCCAGCGGTCCGTGCAGCGCGAACAGCTTCTCCTGGCGCAGCTGAAGCCCCCGGGAGCGGCTCACCGGTTCCTCGCGCGAGCGCTGGAACTGTGCGGTGGCCCGGGTGACCGCCGCCCCGCCGCCGGCGGTGAACGCCCGCTCCAGCAGCGGGGCCAGGGTGACGGCGTCGATGATGGCGTGGTTGACGCCCTGCCCGAGGATCGGCGTCAGGGTGTGCGCGGCGTCCCCGACCAGCACCAGCCCGGGCATCGACCAGTTCGGCACCACGCTGGTGAAGATGTCCAGCATGGAGGTGTCCGACCAGCTGGTGATCTCCTGGCGCACGGCACCGGACAGCTCCGGGGCCAGCTGGTCCAGCCGTTCGTACAGGGCGTTCAGGCCCTCGGCGCGCAGTTCCTTCAGGCCGCCCTTGGGGATGTTGAAGCCCACCCGGACGCTGTCGGGGTGGGTGGGGATGAAGAGGCCGTGCTGGTCGCCCCGGATGCGGATGCGGTAGGTGCGGTCGTCCCACTCGGCGGGGAACGGCAGCTTCAGCCAGACCACGTCGCGGTCCAGCGGCACCTTCCGGTACGGCAGCCCGGCCATCTCGCGGACCTTGCTGAACCGCCCGTCGGCGCCGACGGTCAGAGCCGCCCGGACGGTGATCTCGCCGTCCGGGGTGCGGGCCCGCACCCCGGTGACGGTGCCGTGCCCGTCCTGCTCCAGCGCGACGGCGGTGGCGCGGCGCAGCAGCGTGAAGCCGGGCAGGCCCTCGCCCACCTCCGCCAGCGCGGACAGCAGCGCGGGCTGCGGCAGTTCCACGGGGTAGGGGTGGGGGTAGGGGAAGTCGTCGAAGTCGGCTCGCATGACGGTCCGCCCGCCGTCCACGATCTCCATGTGGTGCATCTGCTGGTAGGCCCCGTCGAGGGCGTCGAGCAGCCCCAGCCGCTCCAGCAGCCACACCGAGTCGGGCGACACGGACTCGCCCCGGAAGGAGCGGTTGAAGTGGCCGCTCTGTTCGAGCACCACCACGGAGACCGAGCGCTTGGCGAGCTCCACCGCGAGGGTGAGGCCGGCCGGTCCACCGCCCACCACGCACACCTGGGCGGTCAGCTCTGCTGTCATCGTCATCCTGCCTCTCCGGGGGTCACGGGTCGATCGATGGTCCAGCGGTGGGCTAAAGGCGCTCTTGCAGGGCCTGCTCCTCCACCCGGGCCTTCAAGGCGTCCGTCAGGGTGACGAAACCCCGGGCGCTCTGACGCACGATCGAGCCGGTCAGCGGGACCAGCAGCCCGCTGAACCGCTCGCTCTGCACGACGTGGGTGCCGCCGTCCCGGGCGGTCAGCTCGAAGGCGTGCACCCCGTCGAAGATCCCCGGGACCCCGAGTCGGCCGCGCCACCGCAGCAGCCGTCCCGGCTCCGCGGCCAGCACGGTCGGCGTGAAGTCCATCTCGCGGCCGCCGGGCAGCCGGAAACGGAGCGCCAGCCGGGCCCCGGGCTCGGCCTTTCCCGCGGCGCGGACCAGGAACGGGTTCCACTCCTGGAACCGGGCGAAGTCGGTGAGCACGGCCCACACCTCGCCGGGAGTGGCGGCGATGTGGACCTCGGACGAGATGCGGCGCATGACAGGCGCGCTCCTTCGGTGCGGCGGCGTCGGACACTGATCCGGGCAGGGTGCCCCACCCGTACCGTGCCGCCCCGGGCTTCAGTCCCGCTTAACGCGCCCGATGGCGGGCCGCACCCGCCGTCGCGCCCCGCCCGGCCGGCGACGGCCACCGGCGCAGCGCAGCCCGTTCTTTAGGGCCCGCGCCAAAGCTGACGGACCGTCGGCCGGTGTCGCCCCCCACCGGCCGCACCCGCCGCTCCGCCCGCC
>NZ_JBIVVI010001435.1:0-2034 GCF_044757675.1 Kitasatospora sp. NPDC091257 | reverse complement strand
GCCTTGCGCCCGTTGGTCCGCAGCGCCGCCAGGAAGGAGCGTGCCGCGGTCAGTACTCGTTCTTGACGACGAAGAACGAGCCGCGGATGACACCGGCGAGCTTCGACTTCTGCCGGGCGAACTTGAAACGGGAGGCGAGCTCCTCCGGGATCTCCATCCCCTCGGAGAGCTTGAACCCGACCGCCCGCTTCTTGGCGTCGTCGACGGTGTACATCACGTTGATCGACAGCCCGCTCTCGTAGAAGACATAGGCCATGCGGATGTTCTCGACCTGAAAGGCCGTGGCCTCCAGCGGGCGGGAGGCGATGACGATGTCCCGTTCCTCCTTGAGGATCCGGTGCACCCAGTCGACGGCCTCCTGGGCGTCGCCGGCCGGCTCCACCGTGAAGACGTGGTCGTACTTGTTCCTGAAATAGCGGGCCTCGTTCGCCCGCAGACCGGCCAGCGCCTCCGCGACGGGTGAAGACTCCAGACCGACGGTCGAGACGGTGTCGAAATCCACGGTGTAGGTCATGGCGGGTTCTTCCTCGTCGGCGTCGGTGGACGGCGGACGCCCCGGCACCCGCGCCGGAACGAGTGCCTGCCTCGTCCCGCGTCCCACGTCCCGCTCCGAGCGCTGGTCGCCGTGGACCGGGATGCCGTCGGCTCCCGCCAGTATGCGGGCCGGGTGGGGCTGGTTCCAGGTCCTGAAGGTGGTGTCGCGCCCGGTGAAGCCGTTCTCCGATCTGCCGGGACGGTGCGGCCGAGGTGCCGGAGGCCGCAGCGGACGTCCGTCGCACCGTTGCTCGACGCCGCCCTGGTTCCCGTCACCGTCACGGGTCACCAGGTGACAGGCAACGCGTCGAGACCGTAGACCTCGTTGTTGACGCGGTAGGGCACATCCTCGGCGGGACACGCGAGCGCGAGACCGGGCAGTCGCCGCAGGAGCGCGGGCACCGCGATCCGCAGTTCGGCGCGGGCCAGCGGCGCGCCGAGGCAGTGGTGCGGGCCGTGCCCGAAGGCCAGGTGCGACACGGGTGTGCGTGCGATGTCGAAGCGGTCCATCCCGGCGCCGAGCGCCGGGTCGCGGTTGGCCACCGGCAGTTGACAGACGACCTGGTCACCGGCCTTGATCGGCACGCCGCCGATCGCGGTGTCGCACCGCGCGGTCCGGGCCAGCGCGGTGCTGGACACGGACAGGTACCGCAGCAGTTCCTCGACGGCGGTGTCGATCACCGGATCGGCCTCAGGAGCGTCGCGCAACCGGTCGGCCTGCTCCGGGTGCGACAGCAGGGCGAGCACGCCCAGGCCGATCGTGTTGGACACCGTGACGTGGCCGGCGAGCAGCAGCAACTCGCAGACGCCGACCAGTTCGGAGTCCGACACCGCGCCGCCGTGGTCCCGGACGAGCGTGCCGATCATCCCGTCGTCCGGGCTGCGCCGCTTCTCCGCCACCAGGGAGGCCATGTACGCGTGCGATTCCCGGCCGGCCACGAGCCGTTCCTCGATGGGGAGCCCGAGATCCAGCGTGGTACGGGACCAGCGGTGGAACCGCCCCTGGTCGGGGTCGGGAACGCCGAGCATCGCGCAGATCACCCCGAGCGGCAGCGGCAGGGCGAAGTCGGCCATCAGGTCCGCCGTGGGACCCCGCGATTCCATGGCGTCGATCAGCTCGCCGACCAGGGTGCGGATCATCGGCTCCAGTGAGCGGATCCGCTTCCCGGTGAACTCCGGCGTCAGGACGTGGCGCAGCCGCGTGTGCTCCGGCGGGTCCATGTTGAGGAGCTCGTTCGGCAGGACCGGAGCGCGTTGCGGGTCGTACATCGCGAACGTCTCCTGGTCGGCCAGCACGCGCCGCACGTCGGCGTGCCGGGTGACGAGCCAGTACTCACCGACCCGGTGCAGCCAGAAGTCCTGGACGCGCCGAACCCGGTCCCCGCGCTGGGCCTCACCCAGTGCCGGGCCCGGGCCGAGCCGGTGGTCATCGCCTCCTCGGCGCGCTCGGCACCGAGTTCGGCGGCGCCGAGCCGGACCACCGCCGGGTCGATCCAGGTG
>NZ_JBIVVI010001434.1:0-2044 GCF_044757675.1 Kitasatospora sp. NPDC091257 | reverse complement strand
CCCGCCGGATGGACCAGCTCACCCCGCCCCCCGACCTCTACGGCCGCCCCCGCCCCGACGGCTTCATGCGCCGGCTCACCGCCTTCGGCGACCGCTACTCCCCGGCCCTCGGCGGCCCGCTGCTGCGCCGCAACCCCCGCCGGCCGCTCAGCCGCCCCACCCCGCCGCTCCAACTGGTCGTCGCCGAGCGCCGCCGACCGGCCGTCGACGTCGTGGAGCTGCTCCTCGCCGACCCCTCCGGCGGCCCGCTGCCCGGCTGGCAGCCCGGCGCCCACCTGCGCCTCGTCCTGCCCTCCGGCCGCGAACGCCACTACTCCCTCAGCGGCGACCCGGCCGACCGCACCGGCTACCGCATCGCCGTCCGGCGGCTGCCCGAGGGCGGCGGCGGATCCGTCGAGGTCCACGACGCCCTGCACCCCGGCACCCGGCTCACCGCCCGCCGCCCGCGCAACGGCTTCGCCTTCTGCGCCGAGCCCGCCGTCCTCCTGCTGGCCGGCGGCATCGGCATCACCCCGCTGCTCCCGATGGCCCGCGAGGCGCAGCGGCACGGCCTGGACTGGCGCCTGGTGCACGTCGGCCGCAGCGCCGACACCCTCCCGTACACGGACGAGCTGCGCGCCCTCGACCCGCGCCGGGTGGTGCTGCGCACCGACGACGAGCACGGCGGCGTCCCCACCGGAGCCGAACTGCTCGCCCACGCCCCGCGCGGCGCCGCCGTCTACTGCTGCGGCCCGGCGCCGATGCTCACCGCCGTGCAGCGCGCCCTGGACGCCTCCCCGGCCGCCTCCCTGCACTTCGAGCGCTTCGGCGCCGCCCCGGTCACGGACGGCGAGCCGTTCGCCGTCCGCCTCGGCGCCGACGGTCCGGACCTCGACGTCCCCGCCGACCGCTCCGCCCTCGACGTGCTGCGCGAGGCCCGCCCGGACCTCCCGTACTCCTGCCACCAGGGCTTCTGCGGCACCTGCGAGGTCCGGGTGCTGGCCGGCTCGCCCGACCACCGGGACCGCCGCCTCACCCCCGAGCAGCGTGCCGCCGGCGCCCTGCTGCCCTGCGTCTCCCGGGCCGCCGAGGGCGAGACCCTCGTGCTCGATCTCTAGAAGGAGCCCTCTCCATGGCGAAAGCGACCCCCGCCTTCCGCTACACCGAGCGCGACCTCGCCCGCTTCCGCGAGACCCAGCAACTCGCCTACGCCTGCGCCGAACAGGTCGCCGCCTGGATCGAGCCGGGCGTCACCGAGCGGCAGGCCACCGCGGAGCTGCGCCGCCGCCTGGTCGCCGCCGGGGTGCAGGACTTCTTCCACGTCCCCTTCGCCTGGTTCGGCGACCGGACGGCGTTCCGGCACTTCCACACCCCGCTGCAGTTCTTCGCCGGCAACCGCCGCCTGGAGGAGGGCATGCCGTACGTGCTGGACTGCGCGCCCGTGGTGGACGGCTACACCGCCGACATCGGCTACGGCGGCAAGGTCGGCGAGAACCGGGTCTGGGACCGCCTGGCCGCCGACCTGAAGGTGTACCGCGAGCTGATCCTCGCCGAGGTGCGGGCCCGCAGGCCGCTCGCCGAGGTGTACGCGGCGGTGGACGCCCAGATCGCCGCGCACGGCTACGACAACCGCCACCAGGTCTACCCGGGCCGGGTGATCGGCCACCAGGTCACCCGCACCACCGCGCGCGGTCCGGCCGGGGTGAACGTCCTCGGCTTCGGCGTGCGCACCCTCCAGACCCTCGGCCGCGAGCTGATCTCCGAGCGGCTGCACGGCCGTTCACCGCTCTGGGCGGACGGCCGGTCGTCCCGGCACGCGCCCACCCCGGGCCTGTGGGCGGTGGAGCCGCACATCGGCTTCCGGGGCGTGGGCATCAAGTTCGAGGAACTGCTGGTCGTCACCGAGGACGACGCCTACTGGCTCGACGACGACCTGCCGCACGTCCGCCGCTGGACCGCCGGGACCGGGCAGACTGCCACCGGGCAGGCCGTCACCGAGCAGGCGGCCGTCCCGACCGCCGCCGAGCCGACCACGGCCGAGCCGACCGCCCTCCCCCCGACCACC
>NZ_JBIVVI010001433.1:0-2044 GCF_044757675.1 Kitasatospora sp. NPDC091257 | reverse complement strand
GACTGATTATCCCCCCTAGGGGGGCCTCGGATCACCCGTTCGGCGGGAGAAGTGAGAATCCGGTTCCACATCGTGATGCGCGGGGGACCGTCCCCACGGCCCCCCGCGCATCACCCGGTCGGTTGTCGACCCGTCAGGCGCGGCGGGCGCCGGGCAGCAGCACCGTGCGCAGGGCGCTGATCTCGCGCATCCGCTTCTCGGCCAGGCGGTCGGCGGCGACCGCGGGCGGGATGCCGTCGGCCGTCGCCCGGGTGAAGATCTCCAGGGTGGTGTCGAAGATCTTCGTGGCCTTGTTCTTGGCCCGCTCGAAGTTGAAGCCGTCGATCTCGTCGGCGACCTGGATGACGCCGCCGGAGTTCACCAGGTAGTCCGGCGCGTAGAGGATGCCGCGGTCGGCCAGGTCCTTCTCGACGCCCGGGTGGGCCAGCTGGTTGTTGGCCGCGCCGCAGACGACGGAGGTGCCGAACTCGCCCAGCGCCGCGACCGTGGCGTCGGTCAGCGCGCCGCCGAGGGCGCAGGGGGCGTAGACGTCCAGCTTGGCCTGGAGCAGGGCGGTGGTGTCGGCGACGACCTCCACCTCCGGGTGGGCGGCGCGCACCCGGTTGACCGCGGCCTCGAAGGGGTCGGTGACGACGACCGTGGCGCCGTCCGCGACCAGGTGGCCGACCAGGTAGTGGCCGACCTTGCCGACGCCCGCGACGCCGACCCGCTTGCCGCGCAGGGTCGGCTGGCCCCAGCGGGCCTGGGCGCTGGCGCGCATGCCCTGGAAGACGCCGAAGGCGGTCAGGATGGACGAGTCGCCGGCGCCGCCGTGCTCGGGCGAGCGGCCGGTCACGAACTCGGTCTCGCGGGCGATGACGTCCATGTCCTGGACGTAGGTGCCCACGTCGCAGGCGGTGATGTAGCGGCCGCGCAGGGACTCGACGAAGCGGCCGTAGGCCCGGAGCATCGCCTCGTTCTTGTCCTTGTTCGGGTCGCCGATGATGACGGCCTTGCCGCCACCGAGGTCCAGGCCGGCCAGCGCGTTCTTGTAGGACATTCCGCGGGACAGGTTCAGCGCGTCCTCCAGCGCCGCCTCCTCGGAGGCGTACGGGAAGAAGCGGGTGCCGCCGAGGGCCGGGCCCAGGGCGGTCGAGTGGATGGCGATGATCGCCTTCAGGCCCGAGCTGCGGTCGTGGCAGAGGACGACCTGCTCGTGACCGTCGCCGGGGGCGCCGTCCTGTTCGGTACGGAAGATCCTGCTGAGCACGCCGGGTGCGGAGTGCGTGGCGGGGGTCTGTACGTCGGTCACTGTGGTGACTCCAGTATCGAAGGCCCGCTGCTGTGGTGCGGGCGTCTGAGGCGAAGCGTAGCCGCGCCGGTGCCGCCGATCGGCCGTCTTGTCCGAGCTGGGGCCGGTCGTCCGAGGAGTGAGACGGGAAGGCGGACGGGTGCGGGCGCGAACGGGTTCGGGGGCGCGCCCTCCCGGGGCCGGGCGGTGCGTGCGACCATGCAGGACGTGACCGTCGTACGTACTTCCGTACAACCGCCCTACGCCGCCCACCTGCGGGTCTACGAGCCGCTGGCCGCCTATCCGGAGCCCGAGCGGGCACACTGGCAGGCCTGTGCGGCGGAGCGCGGTCCGGACGCCGCCGAGCCGTCGCAGCCGGTGGCGGCGGCGGTGCTGGAGGAGCAGCGGGAGGCGCTCGCCGGGCTGGCCGCCCGCACGCCCCGGGCGCTGCCCGAGCGGGAGAGCGGGCGGGCGTACCTGCGGGTGGTGGACGGCGTACTGTACGTCTGCCCGTGGGCGACCCGACTGCGCAGCTGGCAGGCGCTGGAGGAGCTGCGGGCCGGGGCGCCGGTGGCGCTGCTGGACACCGCGCTGCCGCCGGTGACCCGGGCGGCCGCCGAGGCGGACCGGGAGCGCTGGCGGGCCGAGCACCCGGACGCCCGGCCGTGGATCCTGACCAGCCGGTGGGAGGTGCCGGTGCGCTGGTTCCTGCCGTTCGGGGACGAGGACCGCTGCTTCGTGCCGGGCGGGGACGGACCCGCGGACGGACCGGGA
>NZ_JBIVVI010001432.1:0-2045 GCF_044757675.1 Kitasatospora sp. NPDC091257 | reverse complement strand
CCCCGCGTTCCCCCGTGCTGTGACGGACCCCAGGTCCCCCCACCCCCGCATCACCAGTTCAACGGAGAACACCCCATGCGCAACCTCAAGCTCGGCCTGTTCGAGAACGCCCAGACCAACGCGAGCGGCACCGCCACCTGGCGCCACCCCGACAGCCGCCGGCACCTGTTCGACACCCTCGGGTACTGGCGCGAGATCGCGCAGGTCTGCGAGGACGCCAAGCTCGACTTCCTGTTCCTGGCCGACGCCTGGGGCTGGTCGGAGATCGACGGGGTGCGCCCGCCGATCGCCACCGAGGAGACCCTGGACCTGCCGCGCCTGGACCCGTTCGTGATCGCCTCGGCGCTGCTGGCGAGCACCACCGACCTGGGACTGGTGGTGACCGGCTCGGTGCTGGTGGAGCCGCCGTACGCCTTCGCCCGCCGGCTGGCCACCCTGGACCAGCTGTCCGGCGGCCGGCTCGGCTGGAACATCGTGACCACGGGCACCGCCGACACCGCGGTCAAGGCCTTCGGCATGGACATGGTGGCGCACGACGACCGGTACAAGATGGCCGAGGACTTCCTCGACCTGGTCTACAAGTACTGGGAGGGCGCCTGGGAGCCGGACGCCCTGGAGAGGGACAAGGGCGGCCGCTTCGCCGACCCGGCCAAGGTGCACCCGGTCGAGCACGAGGGCCCGTACTTCCGCTCGCACGGCTACGGCAACACCGCCCGCTCCCCGCAGGGCACCCCGGTGCTGTTCCAGGCCGGCGCCTCGCCGGCCGGGCGGCGGGTCGGCGGGCGGCACGGCGAGTGCATGTTCGTCGGCAGCGGCTCGGTGCGGCAGCTCGCCGGGCACACCGCGGCGATCCGCGAGGAGGCCGTGCGGGCGGGCCGCCGCGCCGACGAGGTCAAGGTGATGTCGGCGTTCTCCTGCGTGGTCGGCGCCACCACCGCGGACGCCGAGCGCCGCTGGCAGCGCGTCCTGGACGCCCAGCGCCCGGAGGTCACCGTCGCCAGCTACGCCATGTTCACCGGCCTCGACCTGTCCTCGTACGCGCCGGACACCCCGATGTCGGAGCTGTCCACCGAGATGTCGCAGACCCAGGTCGCCCGGTTCGCCGGCCGGACCGTCGGCGACGTGCTCGCCGACTGGCACACCCACGGTGTCGGCGCCCGCCCGGTGGTCGGCACCGCCGAGGAGATCGCCGACGAGATCTGCGCCCTGGCACAGGGCGCCGACCTGGACGGCTTCCTGCTCTCGCCGACCGTCCAGCCGGCCTCCACCACGGAGTTCGTCGAGTCGGTGCTGCCGATCCTGCGCGCCCGCGGCGTCTTCCGCGGCGCGTACGCGGACGGCGAGTCGCTGCGCGAGCGGCTCACCGGCGCGTCCGACCGGGCCCTGCCGGCCAGCCACCCGGCCGCGCAGTACCGGCACTGAACCCACTCGCGACGAGAGGACGGCGACGACCATGGTCACTCCCGCCCACCCCCCGAACCCGCCCGCCGCCGCGTCCGCGCAGCCCCCGACCGCGGGGCGGCCGCACACGGAGCAGCCGACCGGGGCGGAGCCCAACGCCGCGGCGCTGCGCCAGGCGTTCGGGGCCTACCCGACCGGAGTGGTCGCGCTCGGCGCGCTGCGCGACGGCGAACCGGTCGGGCTCGCGGTGAGCTCCTTCGTGTCGATCTCGCTGGAGCCGCCGATGGTCGCGGTCAGCGTGGCCCGCACCTCGACCACCTGGCCCAGGCTGACACAGGCACCGGAGCTCGGGCTGAGCGTGCTCAGCCACGGTCAGGGCGCGCTCTGCCGGCGGCTCGCCTCCCGCGAGGGCGACCGCTTCGACGGCACCGGATGGCAGGCCACGCCGGAGGGCGCGGTGCTGATCCACGACGCGGCGCTGTGGCTGACCGCCCGGGTGAGCGCGGTGTACGACGGCGGCGACCACGAGATCGTCCTGATGGAGCTGCTCACCGTCGAGCTGTTCCCCGGAGTGGAGCCGCTGGTCTTCCACACCAGCCAGTTCCGTGAGCTCACCCCCCATGGCTGACGCCCTGACGACCCCC
>NZ_JBIVVI010001431.1:0-2047 GCF_044757675.1 Kitasatospora sp. NPDC091257 | reverse complement strand
CCCCGGGGGCGCCGGGGCAGGCGCTCGCCGGCACAGCCGTGGCGGGAGCGGCGGAGGCCACGGATCACCAAGTGACCGGCAACGCCTGCAGGCCGCGGAAGACCAGTTCCGGCACGTAGGTGAGCTCGGACTCGTCAACGGCGAGGCGCAGTCCCGGATACCGTTTCACCACGGACCCGATCGCCACCCGCATCTCCCGGCGGGCCAGTATCGCGCCGAGGCAGAAGTGCGGCCCGTGCCCGAAGGCGAGGTGCGCTGCCGGTCCTTCGCGCGTGATGTCGAAGCGGCCGGGATCCGGGTACACACCGGGGTCGCGGTTGGCCGCGACGATGACCGGCAACACCGGTTCGCCCGCCCCCAGTTCGACGCCCTCCAGATCGACGGGCTCGGTCGTGACCCGGACCTCGGCCGAGGTGAAAAGCCTGCTGTAGCGCAGTAGTTCGTCAACCGCCGGTCCGATCAGGTCCGGTGCCGACCGCAGCAGCGCGAGTTGGTCCGGGTGGCGCAGCAGGGTCAGCAACGAGTTGCCCAGCTGGTTGACGGTCGTCTCGTGGCCGGCGATCAGCAGGCCCTCGACGTTGGCCAGCAGCTCGGGTTCGGTGAGGTGGTCGCCCTCGTCGTTGGCGGCGACCATCGCCGAGATCAGCCCGTTGTCCGGCTGCGCCCGCTTCTGACGCACCAGATCGGCGAGCCAGTCCTGCATCTCGCCCTGTGCGGCCCGCAGTTCGTCCGGAGTGATGTTCGTGACGAACAGCCGCCTGGTCCACCTGCGGATGGCCTCCGCCTCGGAGTAGGGCACGCCGAGCAGCTCGCAGATGACCATCAACGGCAGTGGAGCGCAGAAACCTGCCACAAGATCCGCGGTTGGACCGAGGGAGTCGAGCAGGGAGTCCGCAAGGGACTGCACGCGTGGTTCGAGCTGATCGACCATGCGCGGGCTGAACGCCTGCGACATCAGCTTGCGCAGGCGGGCGTGGCGCTCGCCGTCCAGGCTGGAGACCAGTAACGGGTCGGCGGCGACGGACAGTTTCAGCGGGCTGCCCGGAAGTGTGGCCGCCTCCCGGCTGAACCGGCTGTCGCTCAGGACCTGGCGCACCGCCTTGTAGGAGAGGGCGAGCCAGACGTCCGCCGTACCCATCGACGCGAGGACGACCGGAGCCTTCGCGAGCAGGGCCTCGGCTTCGGGCTCGTTGTCGAGGTGGTGTGGTGTGGTGAGGGGAAACGTGGCTCGCATCGCTGCCTCCTGACTGGATGTCACCGGATCCGGGCGCCGGGTGCCGGGCGCGAACGGCCGGGACCGACGTACGGATCGGTGACAGCTGGGTGGTGTGCCGCCGGGGGCGGTGGCGTTTCGCGATCGTCTCGACGTCGAGGGGGGTCGAACGGTTCACTCGGAGCTGTCGGTGGCGCCGGTGGTCGGTTCGCTCGATCCGGGTGGTGATCGCCGTGCGGAGGTCTTCCCGGGTGGGCGGATGGCGGTCGAGGACGTTCTTCAGCGCGAGTGCGAATGGGATTCTAGGGCGTTGTCACCGGCGGCGTCGACGGTGCCCGCGAACCCGGCCCGGCCGTGGCGGTTCGGGGCGTGGACGAACTACCGTGACCGAACCGGCAGGTTCACCGGCAGATTCGCCAGCAGGTCCGCCGGCGGACACTGCGACGGGCCGTCGTCAAGAATCGGCGCGTTTCATGGGGCACGGGACGGATTTCGCCACGGCGCCTTGGTCATGCAGGCATATGACGTTGCGATGTGCCTCGTTTGAGACAGCCTCCGCATGGCCTATGGCGACGGCGTGATGTTGCTGCCATGCTCGTCTGCGCGGCGGGGCGATCATCGCCTCGGCCCCCACGCTCAGCTCACCAGTGCATCTTCCTCGGCGTCGCCAGCGCTGTCGCTTTCGAGGGACCGCTCCACTGATCCAGGCGCCCGAAGCGCCGTCGAGTCCGGGTTCGGATACCACCGGGCCGCCGGGCTGCCCGCGCGCTCGATGCTCCAACCGCTTGCGCGGCCGGAGCCGCACCGTCGGGACTGCTACGGAAACACCCCCCC
>NZ_JBIVVI010001430.1:0-2048 GCF_044757675.1 Kitasatospora sp. NPDC091257 | reverse complement strand
CGGGCTGTGGTGGCAGCCTCCCCCGGCGAACACCGCCGGCAGGTCCTCCGACCACAGGTAGGCCAGGCACACCGGCAGCCCGTACGGGCCTTCCACCAGGGCCAGTTCGAGCTCCATCCGTGCCCGCAGGACGCGCTCGACCACCTCGCGTCCCGCCGGATCGTCCACGGTGCCCGGCTCGATCCAGACCCGCAGCCGGCCGCCGGCCTGGATGTCGCGGTGCAGCACGTCGCGCTCGACCACCTCGTACAGGCCGTGCAACACCGCTTCCTCGCGGCTGTTCCCGCAGGCCAGCCCCGTACTGGTCGCCCGCAGCAGGTCCGGACTCCAGTCACCGCGCTGCGCTCGGCGGCGCACCAGGTCCACCGGCAGCAGCATGCCGGTGCCGCGCACCAGTCCCGTCGCCGGTGTCCAGTCCCACACCACCCGGGCGAGCGCCGCCTCGTCGACCGGGCCGTTGAGCGGCAGCGCCCCCACGGGGCAGTCGGGGGCGACGTCCACGGCCCGTCCGCGCACGGACACGGGCAGGGGCTGTTCGACGTGCCACAGCTCGATCGCCTCCATCACCGCAGACAGCCGGGCCAGGTCGTCGGTCAGCCCCTTGCCCTGCGACGCGCTCAGGGTCAGCGAGGCGGGCCGGATCGCCGTCCAGGTCGGCAAGCCGATCACATCCAGGTCCGTCAGCCGGGCCACCCGGGTGATCCCGTAGGACGGCAGGGCTCCGGACAGCGCGTTCCACGTCTCTTGCGGGGGCCGGGCCCGGACCGTGCCGGGCAGCTCGATCAGTTGGTCATCGCGCATGGGACTCCTTGCGCTCGTCGAGGTAGCCGGGCACCAGGGCCCTGGCCGCGTCCACCGCCCGTACCGCCGACCCCAGCCCGCGGGCGGACGCTTCGTCGTCCAGCCGGCTGTCGTCCACCTGCCAGGCCCGCGTCAGCAGGCCGCGGACGAGGTCGGCCCGCACCGCGCCGACCGGGAACCCCGGCCGTGCGCGGGCGGCGTCCCGGGCCGCGGCGTACCGGGCGACCGCGAGCCGGTCGGCCAGGGTCTCCCCGGCCAGCAGCCGGGCCACCACCCGCCCGTCACGCAGGTCCACCGGCGGGCGGAACACCCGGTGCGCGGGCAGGCCGCCGGCGTCGGCAAGCCGCTCCTCCAAGGGCCGGCCGTCGCCGGCCGCGCGCCGGGAGTGCTCCTGAAGGAAGGCGTGCCAGCGTGCGGGGAAGCGGGGGTCGAAGACCTGCTGGTAGACGGCCCGGTCGAGCGTCAGCAAGTCCAGACCGCCGACCCGCTGCCGGGCGTGGGCGTTGGCCCACTGCCGGAAGTAGGAGTTCTCCGCCACCACCGGCGCCACGGGCACCGGGGCGTCGTCCAGGGCCCGGTGGGCGGCGGCCAGGGCATCAGCCCGCTTCAGGTCCCCGAAGTGTCGGTCGGCGGCGCGCCGGCCCGCGAGCCAGTCGAGGAAGTCCACCGCGCCGGCCCGACGGCAGATCGCGCGGACGGCCGCCGCGGTGCGCTGCGGGTAGTACACCGCCCGGAAGCGCTCCAGCAGGGTCTCAGCGCGGGCCTGGTCCACGACACCCTCACGGAGGGCCAGCTCCAGCATGTGCCGGAGGTTGACCAGCGGAACGGTCAACGCCTGCCGCGGCCCGTCAGGGGCCTGCCCGACCGCGACCTCGTCGTCGCCGGTGATCTCACCGCGCACGTAGGCGCCGTAGACGGCCCCGACACCGACCATCCCGTACCGGGCCAGCTCGGCCGCCCGCAGAGCCCCGATGCTCGCCGCGCCGAACACCTCGATGCCGCGCCCCAGGACGGCCAGGACCTCCTTGTGGCGCAGGGCCGGGCTCTGGTGGAAGACCCCGTCGATCAGGACGATCCGGTCGCCGTCGGCGATCGAGTCAGTGAACAGGTCGCCGTGCCGGGCCGGAAAGTGCGTCCGGATGCGCGGGTGGTGCAGCAGGGGCTCGGACGGGCCGAGCGTCGGCCCGACGTACAGATGAATCATCAGATCCCCCAGGAGATAGGGCGGGGTGGCGGCCCACAGGCCC
>NZ_JBIVVI010001429.1:0-2049 GCF_044757675.1 Kitasatospora sp. NPDC091257 | reverse complement strand
GGGTGAGGGACCCCGGGAGTGCTAGTCGTCGGGCGTCCGCGCTTGTCGCACGGACGGCTTGCCGTGACGACCCGGTCCTCACCCAGGGCACCCCGCCACGGACGGAGGGTTGCCGGACAGCCAGCTGGGGCTTCGCACTGTCACTCATGACCTGGCCAAGACTCTAGGCCGCGTCCATCGGGTGGTCAAACGGGCATCCAGCATCCGGACAGCGCGGGAGCCCGTGCCGGCGTTCCGGCACGGGCTCCCCAACTACCGCCTCAGATCCGGCTGGTGGCCTCCGACCAGCGCCGCAGCAGGTCCTGCGCGGCACCGGAGTCGATCGCCTCCGCGGCCCGCTCCATGCCGGCCGCAAGCTGCTCGGCGAGCGGCGCCTCGCCGAGGTCCAGCGCGACCAGTGCCGCCGCCGTGTTCAGCAGGACGGCGTCCCGCACCGGCCCGTGCTCCCCCGCCAGCAGCCGCCGCGCGACCTCGGCGTTGTACGAGGCGTCCGCCCCGCGCAGCGCCTCGATGCCGACCAGCTCGATCCCGACGTCCCGCGGGTCGAAGGTGGTCTCGGTGACCACCCCGTCGCGCACCAGCCAGACCTGCGAGGTGGTGGTGATGGTCAGCTCGTCCAGCCCGTCGTCACCGCGGAAGACCAGCGCCGTCGCGCCGCGTTCGGCCAGCACCCCGGCGATCAGCCCGGCCAGCCGGGTGTCGAAGCAGCCGATGGCGTGCGCGGTGACCCTGGCCGGGTTGGTGAGCGGGCCGAGGATGTTGAAGGAGGTCGGCACCCCGAGGTCGCGCCGCGCGGTGGCGGCGTGCCGCATCGAGGGGTGGAACTTGGCCGCGAAGCAGAAGGTGAGACCGACCTCCTCGGCCACCTCGGCGACCCGCTGCGAGGAGAGGTCCAGCGCCACCCCGAGCTTCTCCAGCACGTCCGAGGAGCCGCTGCTGGAGGAGGCCGACCGGTTGCCGTGCTTGACCACCTTGGCGCCGGCGGCCGCCGCGACGATCGCCGACATGGTGGAGATGTTGACGGTCTTCGCCCGGTCCCCGCCGGTGCCGACGATGTCCACCGCCGGTCCGGGGATCTCCAGCGGCTCGGCGTGCTCGTACATCGCGTCGACCAGGCCGGCGATCTCCTCGACCGACTCGCCCTTGGCCCGCAGCGCGATCATGAACCCGGCCACCTGCACGGGGGACGCCTCGCCGCTCATGATCCGGTCCATCGCCCACGCGGTGGACGCGCGGTCGAGGTCCTCCCCCTGCAACAGCGCGGCCAGGAGGTCCGGCCAGGTGCGGATCACCTGCGCGGGGTCGCTACCGCCGTTCGCAGGGTTCACGTTCACCATGGCTGACTCCAGCTGTTTGTCGGTTCCCCGCTCCGGGGGGACGTCCGTACGGATGGAGCCAGCCTATCGAGCGAAGCGGCCGCTTCTACCCCTCTCTTTTCCAGTTGCCGGGGGGGAATTCAGCGGACGACCGGAGTCCGCTTCGCCAGCCGCGCCCGCAGCAGGGTGGCGACCGCCCCGGCCAGCGCCACCGGCTCCACCGGGCGGGAGATGGCGGCGTCCGCCCGGCTCCAGGCGGCGAGCCAGGAGTCCTGCGGCCGGCCGATCAGCACCAGCACCGGCGGGCAGCCGTAGATCTCGTCCTTGAGCTGGCGCCCGAGCCCCAGCCCCCCGGCCGGAACGGCCTCGCCGTCCAGCACGCAGAGGTCCACGCCCCCCTTCTCCAGTGCCTTGAGCACCGCGGGGGTGGTCGCGCACTCCAGGTAGGACAGTTCCGGAAGATCCTCGGCGGGCCGACGGCCGAGCGCCGTCAGCACCTGCTCGCGGGTGTTGCGGTCGTCGCTGTAGACGAGGACGGTGAGCGTCTCATCGGTCGTGTACGCCATGGGCCCTGCTCCCTCAAGTGTGATCCGGACCACGTTCGCCTGATCCGGATGCTACTCCCGATCACCCTCCGCCGAGTCCCCCTCGCGCACGATCCGTCCCGAGCCGCCGCGCCCCGGGCTCACCCGCCCGGAGGACGGCCCGTCACCCGATCCCGTCCAGTCCACCC
>NZ_JBIVVI010001428.1:0-2052 GCF_044757675.1 Kitasatospora sp. NPDC091257 | reverse complement strand
CCCCACCGGCCCCAGCCTCCCCACCCCCGTGGCCCCGACCGCGAAAGCGGAGCTCCGCACTCAAAGCAGCCGGGCCACCACCCCTCGACATGCCCACCGGCAGCCCGGGTTCCGCACCTTCGACAAGCCTGTCGAAGGTGACATGCCCGGGCTATGCTGACCCGAAGCCCGCCCGCAGTCGGGCCCCTCGCCCCGTCGACGAACACGCCACCCAGGCGCTCCCGACCGGAAGGAGGCGCGGCCCCGACCTCCGCAGGACGGCCCACCTGCCGCGGCCAACCTGCCGCCCGCATCGCATATTTGACGGTCCGTCAATGATGATCCGCGATTTCACCGCCCGAGCCGTGACGCGTGCCCCGGGCCGCCCACCGCCGTTGTACGGAAGGTGAATCGCCGCGCCCGCCCGAAACCCCGTCAGCGCGCGTTCGCGGGGGCAGTGGGTGGCGTCGGCGTGGTGGTGGCCGACGGTGATCGGCGGACTGACCGTGCTGGTGGCGGGGATGGTGTGGTGGCTGGTGGCGCAGCTGAGGCGCACCGGGCTGTCGAGCATCGAGGTGCCGACGCCGGGGGCGGGCGGGCTTCGACTGCGGGTCGGTGCGCGGGCGCTGGAGGAGGCGTTGGAGAACCGGACGGTGGTGCTGCCGCAGGTCGAGCGGGCCGGGGTGCGGTTGGTGCGGGCGCCGAGGCATCCGCAGCTGCGCGGTGCGGTGCGGTTGCGGCCGGGCGGGGATCCGGCCGCGCTGGTGGAGCACTTCGAGGACGGGCCTCGGGCGGACGCCTGCGGGAGCCTGCGGCTGGCGGCGCTGCCGGCCGATCTGCGGATCAGGGTCCTGCAGGCGGCCCCCGCCGAGCCGCGGCACGGACGGGGTCGGCGGGGGCGGCGGGGGCGGCGCCAGTCGCGGGTGGAGTAGTCCAGGAACGGTCAGGGTCGAGCAATCGAGAGTGGAGGCGGGAGTCAGAGGGTGCGGAGGGCGCCGCCGTCGACGGGGACCATGACGCCGGTCAGGTAGGACGCGGCGGGGGAGAGCAGGAACGCGGCGACCTTGCCGAACTCCTCGGGGGTGCCGTAGCGGCCCAGCGGGATGGCGGCGCTGGCCCGGGCGCGGGCGGCGTCGGGGTCGGCGGCGAGGCCGTCGAGCTCACGGACCCGGTCGGTGTCGATCCGGGCCGGGAGCAGACCGAGCACGCGGATGCCGCGGGGGCCGAGCTCGTCGGCGAGGGCCTTGGCGGCCATGGCGAGACCCGGACGCAGGCCGTTGGAGATGCCCAGACCGGGAATCGGCTGGCGGACCGAGCTGGAGAGCACGAAGGCGATCACACCGCCGTCGGTGAGCGCGGCGGCGGTGGCGCGGGCGAGCCGGAGGGCACCGAGGAAGACGGACTCGAAGGCGTCGCGCCACGCGTCCTCGGGGGTGGTCTCGACGGGGCCGGCCTGGGGGCCGCCGACGCTGATCAGGATGCCGTCGAGACGACCGAAGTGGTGCCGGGCCTCGGCGATGAGGCGCTCGGGGGTGTCGGGGGAGGCGTTGTCGGCGACGAGGCCCCGGGCGGTTCCGAGAGTCTCGAGTTCGGCGACGGCGTTGTCGACGGCTTGCCGGGTGCGGCCGCTGATGAGCACGCGGGCGCCGTCGGCGGCGAGTTCGCGGGCGCCGGCGAGGCCGAGGCCTCGGGTTGCGCCGGTGACGATGTAGGCCTTGTCTTTCAGTCCGAGATCCATGGGGGACATCTTGCCCGGTCGGGGAGTGGGGGCGGGTTGGGGCTGGCGTTGACGCCCGGGGGAAGGTTTACGGTCGTTGCCGGAAGTGCGGGAGGAGTGGTTCGGCGTGCGGATCGGGGAGTTGGCGGAGCGGGCGGGGACGACCACGCGGGCGTTGCGGTACTACGAGCAGTTGGGGTTGTTGCCGGCCCGGCGGGCGGGCAACGGGTACCGGGCGTACGACGAGGGGGATCTGCGGTTGCTGCGGGAGATCCGGATGTTGCAGGACTTCGGGTTCGGGCTGGAGGAGACCAGGCCGTTCGTGGAGTGCCTGCGGGCGGGGCACCCGGAGGGGG
>NZ_JBIVVI010001427.1:0-2052 GCF_044757675.1 Kitasatospora sp. NPDC091257 | reverse complement strand
GGTGCCGCCGGCCCTGCGGAAGCCCCGGGCCGGCCCCGTCACCCCGCGGCGGCCCGGCGGGCACCGCTCCGGTGCTCGGAGGCGGCCACCGCCCCCAGCAACAGCAGCACCGGCGCCGCGAAGATCGCGAACAGGTAGTCGCCCGACAACGCCGCATACCCCAGCAGCAGCACCTGCACCCCGGCCATCGCCACGACGAGGACCCTGCCGTCACCGGGCCGCAGACGCCAGAGCTCGCGCACCGCCAACCCGTTGATCCCGGCCATCGTGTACCCCCCGATCGCCAGCAGGTGCGGCACCACCTTCGACCTCGGCGCCACCTCGTCCTCGAACCCGATGCCGTTGTAGAGCAGCGGCACCGCGATGCCGAAGTACAGCACCACCGCCACCGACTCCAGGACGAGCAGCACGGTCGCCGCAGCCCGCGACAGCCAGGAGAGACGGGTCATGGTGTTGAGCCTTCCAGGGGGTTGACGCGGCGACATCCAGTGCGGCGGGCCGACGCGGAGGTCCGCGGCTGCCCCTCGCCACCGGACGCGTGGCACGGCGGGCACGGCGGGCACGATGGGCGTGATGGGCACGCCTCATGGCACCGTCCGACCCGGCAGCCTCGGCATCGCAGCATAGTCAAGAAATGGCAAAGGCTGTACTGCGCCGCAGGTCGGAGAGCACCCTTGCCCGCACGCGCGGGAGGTCGGGGCGGCGGGGGTTCGGCCGTCGTTTGCCGGGATTCGGTCAACTCGGCTGTCCGGCAGCCGGAGTTCGCCCGGATCGCGGGCGTACGGGCACGGCTGCTTCTACGCTCGTCCGAATACCGTGGCGTGAGGGGGAGTGCCGTGGCCCGTAGTCCTGTTCGGCGACGTCGGTCGATGACCGCCCGCCGGGTGCGGTGGATGAAGCGGAACGCGCCGCTGCTGGGGGCGGTCGCGCTGGTCGCGGTCGTTCTGGCCTCGCTGGTGGTCCGCTGGCTTGCCCAGCACCTCGTGCTGGTCGCCGTGCTGCTGGCGGCCGGCGCGGGCGCGGGTGTCGCCGTGCTGCGCTCGCGGGTGCGGGCCCGGCGGCGGGAGTTGGATGCGCGGACCGCCCAACTGCGGCACATCGGGCCGTTCCTGGCGATGACCCCGAAGGCCTTCGAGCACGCGCTGGCGGACCTGTGCCGCCGGGACGGCTGCACGAAGGTGAAGGTGGTCGGCGGGGCCGGCGACCTCGCGGCGGACGTCCTGGCCACCACCCCGGCCGGGCAGCGGATCCTCATCCAGGCCAAGCGGTACGGGCCGCGGACCTCCGTCGGCTCCCAGGACGTCCAGAAGGTCAACGGCACCTACCGCGACGTCCACCACTGCGACCTGGCCGCCGTGGTGACGACCAGCTCGTTCACCAAGGCCGCCGCCGCGTTCTGCACCCAGGTCGGCATCCGCGCCGTCGACCAGCGGGCGCTCGCCCTGTGGGCGGACGGGCGGGGCAGGCCGCCGTGGGCCTGAGCCGCGGCTTCCGTGGCCGGCGCCCGTAGGCCCGGGCTCCCGGGCGGCGCCCGGTCGTCCACGCCGGCGACTGTCGGAGGGCCCGCGTAACCTGGCGCAGAGAGATCAGGAAAGTGCGGGGCATGAGCGTGGACTTCTTCTGGCGGCGGGTGGACGGAGCGGTTCTGGACGCGGCCCGGGCTACTGCGGCGGGTCGGCGGGCGGGGTCGGGGTCGGGCCGTCCGGGGGTGGCTCGCTGAGCCTGCCGGTTCCCTTGCCCGACGGCCGCTGCTCGGATTCCTCCGGTGCCGCGATCCCGTCCGGCGACGGCAACGGCAATGGCAACGGCATCGGCGGGTGGGTGGGCACCCTGGTGGGACCGCGGGAGCCGAGGCCTCGCTGCCTGCGCCACTGGCCCTGCCGGTCGCGCGGGATCCGGTTGCTCACGACGTCCTCCTGGTGGTGCTGGGGCTCACCATTGTGGCCCGGGGGGAAGGAGTGCGTGGTGGGAAACCCGTCACTGTGCCTCCCTCCGCGCGTCCCGGGCGCGCCCCGCCCGCGAAGGAGGCGTCGGGGCGGGGTGGGTCCAGCC
>NZ_JBIVVI010001426.1:0-2058 GCF_044757675.1 Kitasatospora sp. NPDC091257 | reverse complement strand
GGTCCGGTGGCGCGGGCCCCCGGGCCTGGGCCGATCCGCTAGCCGCGGTAACAGGAGCCGCCCGGCCCCGTGTCCGGGGAGCCCATCCCGAAGACGTACAGCAGGAACAGCAGCACGGCCGCCACCACCAGCACCACCCACTTCACCTCCGGTTCGGTGCCCTCGGGCAGCACGGCCACCAGGACGGCCTGCAGGAGGACCAGCAGCACGGTCATGCCGATCCAGCCGACCGGCAGGCTCAGCGCCATCGACGCCCGGGTCGGCATGTCCATCCCCCGCGGGCAGTCCGCCCACCTGCGCGCAACCAGCAGCGCCCCCAGGACGGTGACCGCCGCCGCGAGCAGCGGTCCGGCGGCGTACCACCCGCAGCCGTGCGATCTGTTGCGCTCCACCGATGCCGCCATCCCCGCCGGTCCCCCTCGCCCACGCCCACGCCCACGTTCCCGGACGCACACGCCTCCGGAGTCCCGCGCGGTTCCCGGGCACGAACACGCGTGGACCCGAACACGCGTGGGCCCGACGACACACAGCCCCGGATTTCGGCGTCACGGACCTGTCAAAGCTGTGCCCGCGTACTCCAGGATGACAACGCCCCCTCGCACGACCGACCGCACTTCGCCACACCGCACCGCACCGTATTGCACCGCACCGACCGGACCCCGAGGAGCCGCACCATGGGCATCGCACGTCGTGAACTACTCAAGTGGGGCGCGGGATTGGGCGCCGCCACCGTCACGGGCCTCACCCTGCCTGGCACCGCGTGGGCGGCCACCGACGCCACGACGCCGCGCGGCCTGCCGACGGACAGCTGGATGAGCCGCCTGAGCGGCGACCTCTCCCTGCTCGACCTCACCATCCCCGGCACCCACGACTCCTGCTGCGAGAACCCCGCCTACGGCACCGAGTGGTCGCACACCCAGAACTGGGGAATCCCCCAGCAGTTGACCGAGGGAGTCCGCTTCCTCGACATCCGCTGCAACGGCCTCCAGGGCGCGCCCGACGAGCTCGGGATCTACCACTCCGACGCCTACCAGCACATCCGGCTCCAGGACGTGCTCGACCGGTGCCGGTCCTTTCTCCAGTCGCACCCCGGCGAGACCGTCCTGATGCGCCTGCGCAACGAGCGCGCCGGCGGCCAGTCGCTCGACGACACCGAGTTCATGCGGCGGGTCAACCACTACTTCGACGACCTGGGCTACCGCGGCCTGTTCCACTTCTACGGGTGGCCGACCCTCGCCACCGCCCGAGGGAAGGTCGTCCTGATCGCCGACTTCGCCAACCCGTGGGGCCTGATCGACTGGTCCAGCGGCGAGAACGGCTGGTTCGACACCCAGGACCTCTGGCAGACCGGCGGCCTCGACCCGCTGGGGACGAAGGGCCGGCGCATCGTCGCCCAGTTCGACAAGGCCTTCCTCACCCCGGGCCACTCGAAGATGTTCGTCAACTTCCTCTCCTACGCCGGGGGTTACTGGCCGAAGACTAGCTCGCAGGCCCTGATGGACCGCACGGTTTACCCGTATCTGAACGCCCGCACCCAGCAGCGCGCCCGATTCGGCATCGTGCCGATGGACTTCCCGGACTTCCACGTCAACGTCCTGCAGATGCTGATCGACAAGAACTTCATCTGATCACGGCCGGCAACGCGGCGTCGCCCCGGCGCTGCCGCGTTGCCGCCTGCCGGGTGCCGGGTGCCGGGTGCCGCCGACCGGGTGCCGGTTGGTACTCATTGATGCCTGTTGGGGCTCGCTGGTGCCTGTTGGGGCCGTCCGCATCAGCCCGGGGATGTAAACCCGTGGGCCAATACGACGTGACGGAGGATCAATCGACGGGCTGATGTTGCCCACCCGGCCCGCATGACAGCGTTCCACGCATGGACACCACGCCGCTGGACACCACGCCGACCGCACGCCGTACCGGACCGACCCGCCGCCGCATGCTGGGCACCGCGCTCGCCCTCGGCGCCGTCGCGCCGCTGGGCCTCGCCCGCACCGCCTCGGCCGCTCCCGCCGCCGCCCCGGCCGCCGCTCCCGCCCCCTCCTCCGGCGCCGCGTCCCCCTC
>NZ_JBIVVI010001425.1:0-2062 GCF_044757675.1 Kitasatospora sp. NPDC091257 | reverse complement strand
TTCAGCCACGTGATCATTCTGGCCGCTCGGTTGCCACCTGGCGGCAACCGAGCGATGCGTCACAACGGGGCGAACGCAGTCTGATGCGGCACTAGCCGTCTCAGCTCCCTTCTCGCCACGCGTGACCGGCTGCGAACGCCAATCTGGCGCATTGAAGAGCGCGTTGAGCTCCGGCCGGGGTAGAGGAGGAGGACGAGCCGTTCGGCCTACCTCGGCTGGTCGCGGACGCCCGCTCTGATCCCGCGAAGCACGGACACCGCGCTGGCCGTGCTGGAGTCCGAAGCCGTCCGGGGTCGGTCGCCCGAACCCGGACGACGGGCGTGGCCATCACGGCCTACTCACTGAGCACGGTTTTGTGGATTGCGTGGCCGGCGCCTTTGGGCGGTCCCGGGCGACCCCTCGTCCATGAACCCGAACCCGCGTCTCCCGCTCGAGTCATGGTGACCGCGGGCACCAGGTCGGAGCACTGCATCTTCATCGGCGACGCGGCCCGCGACGTCGAGGCGGGGGAAGCGGCCGGCGTCCCCACGATCGGCTATGCCAACAATCCGGGAGGGGCGCCAAACTCGCCCGCTGGCGCCGTTGTGGTCGTGGACTCGATGCAACTCGTCGGCGGCGCCCTGCACTGAGAGCGCCGCAGGGGCGGCGAACAGTGCGTGAAGTGACGGACATCACATGGGGTCGGGCGCGACACGCCGAGGCGCTGCAAGGGGCCTCTGGCGGGCGATCTCAGGGCCGGTGACCGAATCGCACCATCGCCAAAATGGAACGTTAATCAAGACTCGCGTTTCATGAACCAGCTAACCCGAATCCGCAACATGGCGGCTTTCCCGCCCAGCCCCTGACCTGACCTTCGGGCGATAGGCTTCTGCCCGTCAGGTACTCAGACGCTCGCCCCGTTTCGGGTCCAACTAGGCCCGCCTTGCGCCCCGTTGGGGAGCGCCCCAACGGTTTCGAGTAGGAGGGGTCCTGGCATGGCACGTAGATCACGAAGGCCGAGCAAGCGACTGAACAGCCCCGACTGGTGGATGGTCGGTATCAGCGGGCTCGGGCTCATGGTCACGATCGCCGAGTGTGTGGGGAGGCTCATCCATTAGGTATGAGGTCAGGGGACGGACGACAGTGGGCGGGCAGCAAGTAGGCCCGGCCGGTAGATGGTCGGCCGGGCCTACTTAACCCCGCGCTGAGGGCCCGGTTCTGGTTGCAGCCAGGGCCGGGCCCGCGTGTGCGCGGGAGCTCTCAATCTGTCTTTCGGTCCGACGAGGTTCTCGTCGGCTCTAGTCTGGTGCCCTTACCCCAACAAAAACAACTTCCAAAATGGATGTCGTTTATGGGGGTGCCTAAGCCCAGGCCTGCCGCGTGCACTACCCAAAGCCTCACGACGGAGTCGCCGTGGCTCCGCTGAGGGCGCCGAGATGGGCTCTCTTGTTGCGGGGCTTCGCCCTGTCGCTAGTTGCGTGGCGTCGGTAGGTTCTGGGCGGTGATTACTCAGATCGTCACGCTGGTGGGCGTCCTGCTGGGGGCGCTCACCTCGTTCGTGGCCACCGGGTGGGCGGAGCGGGTCAAGCATCGGCGGGTGATGGCCACGCGGTGGGACGAGCGGAAGCTCGACACCTATGTGCAGTACGCGACCTGCGTGAAGGAGGTCGCGGCGGTGGCCAAGCGGGCCGTTGATGCCGACGCGGGGTCGACGGCGCGGGCGGAGTTCCTGGCCACGATGGAGCAGGAGGAGATCCGGCGGTCGGCACTCTTCGAGACGCTCGTCCTGCTCGCCAGTCCGGGTGCGGTGGAGGCGGCGAAGGCGGTGAATGTCGCGCTGTGGGAGTCCGAGATCGCGGCTCGCGAGCACAGCGCGGTGCCGAACGGGCCAGCCCTGGTCGAGTTGCTCAACGCGTACCACTTGCAGGCCCGGCTCGACCTCGGGGTCGGAGGCCCGCCGGCCGGAGGGTGAGCGGAAACACAAAAGGGGCCGGCCGGGCAGCGGAGATCGCTGCCCGGCCGGCCCTTCGGTCGCGCGGGAGATAGGAAGAGCGGCGGGGGGGGGAAGAGTGTTGAGAGTGGT
>NZ_JBIVVI010001424.1:0-2063 GCF_044757675.1 Kitasatospora sp. NPDC091257 | reverse complement strand
GCGGTCCCGAGGGGGGCACCGAACCTCGACCGCCCGCACGGACCAGCGGCTGCACGGCCGCCCGGGCCGGGACGCCACGCCGGAAACACCACGGCGGGCCGCCCGACCCGGGACGCCGAGCAGCCGCAGGGCCCGAGCAGCCGCAGACGCCGAGGGCCGCAGGGCCCGCAGCCGCCCCGCGCGCGGTCGGCTCACGCGCCCGCGGCCGCCGCCTGCGCGAGGGAGTCCAGGACCGGCCGGACCAGCGGGTGCCCGTCGGCACCGGTCCGGACGGCGGCGAAGACCCGCCGGGTGGCGAGCTCGCTGTCCACCGGCCGCACCGCGACCTCGCGGAGATCGACGCCGCGCAGCGCCGAGCGCGGGACCAGCGCCACCCCGAGGCCCGCCGAGGCGAGCGCCACCACCGCCCGGAAGTCGTCGGAGGAGTGCAGCAGCCGGGGCTGGAACCCGGCGTGCTCGCAGGCCAGCAGCACCACGTCGTGGCAGGGGTTGCCCGGGTACGGCCCGATCCACGGCTCGTCGGCCAGCGCGGCGACGGCCAGCGGGCCGGACTCGTCGGCCAGCCGGTGGCCGAGCGGCAGGACGGCCTCGAAGGGCTCGGCGTACAGCGGCACCCGGGTCAGCCGGGCGTCGTCGGCGCGCGGGGCGCCCCGGTACTCGACGGCCACCGCGAGGTCGGCCCGGCCGTCCAGCACCATCGGCAGGCTGGCGTCGCCCTCGGCGTCCAGCACCTTGAGCCGCACCCCGGGGGCGCGCTCGGCGAGCAGGCCGACGGCGGGGGCGAGCACCGAGGCGATGGCGGTCGCGAAGGAGGCGACGGTGACCTCCCCGGAGACGCCCGCGCTGTACGCGGCGAGGTCGGCCTCGGCGCGCTCCAGCTGGGCGAGCACCACGTCGGCGTGGCCCAGCAGGATCTCCCCGGCGGCGGTCAGCCGTACGCCCCGGCCCTCCCGGGCGAGCAGGTGGTGGCCGGTCTCCTGCTCCAGGGCGGCCAGCTGCTGGGAGACCGCGGAGGGGGTCAGGTAGAGGGCGGCCGCCGCGGCGGTCACGGTGCGGTGGTCCGCCACGGCCCGAAGGGTCCGCAGCCGTCGTGCGTCGATCACGGACCAATTCTGCCAGCGCGGCACGGCGTGCCGGACCGGCGGGGCCGGAACCCGGGCGGGCCGAGCGGGCCCGCCGGAGCAGCGGTTTCGGCCGGGGACACGAGCGGTGGCGCATTTCCGGACGAGATCGCTCCAGTCCGTTGACCGGACGTCCGCGCGGCGCTTGGCTCGTGCCGACCGGGCCACGGGGGGCCGAGGGCCCGGGGCAGTCATCAGGGGAGGACGATCGATGACCACTGCACGCACCCGCCGCCGACTGGCCCGTACCGCCGCCGTCCTGGCGGCCGTCACAGCGGCCGGAGCCGCGATACCCGCCGCCGAGGCCCGCCCGCCCAAGGGCGACACCGCCCGGGTCAGCGAGGGCGCCAAGGGCGAGGCCCTGAACGGGCCCTCGTTCGCGCTCGGGCTGAGCGGCGACGGCCGGTACGCGCTGTTCTCCTCGTCGGCGACCAACCTGCTGCCCGGCGGCGCCGGGGCCGTCGGCGACGTCTACGTCCGGGACCTGCGCAACGGCCGCACCGAGCGGATCAGCGTCGCCGCCGACGGCTCCGCGCTGGACGCCGGCACCAACGACGCGGCGATCAGCGGCAACGGCCGGTACGTGGCGTTCAGCAGCTACGCCGGCAACGTGGTGCCCGGCCAACCGAAGCACCCCACCGACGTCTTCGTCCGGGACCGCTGGACCGGCCGCACCGAGCTGGTCACCACCGGCGACGGCACCTCCGGCGCGGGCGACGACCAGAGCGCCCGCAACGCCTTCGACGCCGCCATCAGCGGGGACGGCCGCTACGTGGTCTACTCCTCCGACCGCACCGACCTCGCACCCGGCGTGCGCCGCGGCAGGTTCAACGTCTTCGTCACCGACCGCTGGACCCGCACCACCCGGGTGGTCAGCACCGGGGCGGACGGCACCCGCAGGCCGTAGCGGCGGGCGGCGGCCAGCAGGTCGGTGCCGTTGGG
>NZ_JBIVVI010001423.1:0-2063 GCF_044757675.1 Kitasatospora sp. NPDC091257 | reverse complement strand
GCTGCACGCGCCCGACCCCTGGGTGCCGCTGGGCCTCGGCCGGCTGGCGGCGGGGGAGCCGACCACGTGGGGGCAGCCGTTCGGCGAGGAGGACGTGCTGGTGCTCTGCACGGACGGGGTGATCGAGGCGCGGCACCGCACGAGCGGGGAGTTCTACCCGCTGGCGGAGCGGGTCGGGCCGCTGGTGGGGGGAGCCGCGCGCTCGGCGGGGGAGCTGGAGGCCGCGGTGGGCCGGGTGTACGCGGACCTGCTGGCGCACACCGGCGGGGAGCTGCGGGACGACGCGTTGCTCCTGCTGATCGCGCGGACGGACGGGTGAGGGACGGCGCTCAGGCGGCGGTGACGTCGGCGGTGACGTCGGCGAGGGTGCGGAAGACGAGGGCCGTGGAGGTGGCGCCCGGGTCCTGGTGGCCGATGCTGCGTTCGCCCAGGTAGGAGGCGCGGCCCTTGCGGGCCCGGAGGGGGACGGTGTCGCGGGCGCCCTGTTCGGCGGCGTCGGCGGCCGCGGCCGCCGACGCGGGAAGGCCGGCGCCGGTGGCGGCCGCCGCGCGGAACGCGGCGACGGCCGGGGTCCAGGCGTCCACGATGGTCTTGTCGCCGGGTTCGGCCTTGCCGAGGAGGCGGACGGCGTCCAGGCCCGCCGACAGGGCCTCGGCGACGTCGGCCGGCCCGGCCGGTTCGGGCAGGGCGGCGCCGATGGCGCGGAAGGCCTTGCCGTAGAGCGGGCCGGAGGCGCCGCCGACCTTGGAGATGAGCGTGCTGCCGGTCCTGGTGAGGACGGCGCCGGGGCCGGCCGGCCGGAGGCCGTCCAGGGCGGTCAGGGCGGCGGCGAAGCCGCGCCGGAGGTTGCTGCCGTGGTCGCCGTCGCCGATCGCGGAGTCCAGCTCGGTGAGCCGGGACTGCTCCTTCTCGACGGCCGCGGCGATCGCTCGGATCCAGGCCTCGGCCAGCGGGGTGTCGAAGTCCATCGGGTCTCCTTCGGTGCGGCTCAGCGCTTGAGGGCGGGGGTGTCGACCGGGGCGTCCCAGAGTTCCAGCAGCTGGGCGTCGGCCTTGGTGAGGGTGAGCGAGAAGCCCGCCATGTCGAGGCTGGTGACGTAGTTGCCGACCAGGCTGCGGGCCACCGTGATGCCGCGCTCGGCGAGCCTGGCGGCGACCTCGCCGTAGACCACGTACAGCTCCAGCAGCGGGGTCGCGCCGAGGCCGTTGAGCAGGGCGATCACCTCGTCGCCCGGGGTCAGGTGGTGGTCGGCCAGGACGGTCTCGACCACCTCGGCGGCCAGCTCGCGGGCCGGGCGGAGCTTCTCCCGCCGGCGGCCGGGCTCGCCGTGGATGCCGACGCCGACCTCGATCTCGTCCTCGGGCAGGTCGAAGCCGGGCTTGCCGGCGGCCGGGACGGTGGCCGCGGTGAGCGCGATCGCGAAGGAGCGGGAGGCGGCGTTGACCCGCTCGCCCAGGGCGGCGACCTCGTCCAGCGGGGCTCCGCGCTCGGCCAGCGCGCCGGCCGTCTTCTCCACCAGCACGGTCGCGCCGGTGCCCCGGCGCCCGGCCGTCCAGGTGGAGTCCTCGACCGCGACGTCGTCGTTGACCAGGACGGTGCGGACCTCCAGGCCCTCCTCGGCGGCGAGTTCGGCGGCGAGCTCGAAGTTCATCACGTCGCCGGTGTAGTTCTTCACCACGAAGACCACGCCGGCGCCGTTCTCCACGGCCTTGGCGGCGGCCAGCATCTGGTCCGGGACGGGCGAGGTGAACACCTCGCCGGGGCAGGCGGCGTCGAGCATGCCCGGGCCGACGAAGCCGCCGTGCAGCGGCTCGTGGCCGGAGCCGCCGCCGGAGATCAGCGCGACCTTGGGACCGGCCGGGCGGGCGGCCCGGGTGATCACCCGGTTGGGGACGTCCACCGCCAGCTCCGGATGGGCGGCGGCGATTCCGGCCAGCGCGTCCTCCAGGACGCTCTCCGGGGTGTTGATCAGCTTCTTCAACGCTCTTCGCTCCCTTGGTGACCGGGGTGAGGACGCCACGGCGGTCGATGCCGTCGACCCGACGCTACGCCAGACGGGGGTG
>NZ_JBIVVI010001422.1:0-2063 GCF_044757675.1 Kitasatospora sp. NPDC091257 | reverse complement strand
GGTCGTACTTGTAGCCGATCTGGCGGACGGTGGCGATCGCCTCCCGGTGCCCGGGGCCGAGCTTGCGCCGGATCCGGGCGATGTGGGTGGCGACGGTGCGGGAGTCGCCGGTGTCCGGGCGGCCCCAGACGTTCTCCATCAGCTGGCGCCGGGAGTGCACCCGCAGCGGGTTGCCGACCAGGTGCGCGAGCAGTTCGAACTCCAGGTACGGCATGGTGACGTGCCGGCCCTCGACGGTGACGGTGCGCTGGTCGGTGTCCACCACCAGGCCGGGCGCGGGCGCGGGTCGAGGGGCCGGGCGCCGGCCCGGGGCGGGGTGGTGCGAGAAGACGGCGTCGAGCCTGGGGCGGTGCGGGACCATGGCGCGGGGGCTCCTTCGTGGTCGGCTCAGTGGTTCAGCGCGGTCTGGACGATCTTGACGACGACCATGGCCGTCGCGATCAGCAGGTAGGCGCGCAGCGCGCCCATGCCGACCTTGCGGGCGGTGGACAGCACCGGCTTGTCGAGGGTCTCCAGCGGCGGCATCCGCCAGTTCTCCCGGCCGGTGCGGTCGACGGGGTCCTCCTTGGTGCCGCGGCGCCCGAAGGTGAAGGAGTACCCGGCGACGAGCACGCCCGCCACGCCGCAGCCGGCCATGATCCGGAGGATCGCCCCGGAGCCGATGTCGGGCCAGACCACGGCGGCGGTGAGGATCAGGGAGAGCATCACCAGGACGCCGACCACCAGCGAGGTGAAGGCGTTGGTCCGCGGCCCGTTCGTCCAGGGGCCCAGCACCGCGCGGTCGTTGCAGAGCAGCAGCAGGAAGACGGTCGCGGAGGGCAGCAGCACCCCGGCCAGCACCTGGACGAACTGGGTCATCAGGCCCTGGGTGTAGTCGGTGGAGAGCAGCGTGATCGCCGCCGCCGCGACCACCAGGCCCGCGTAGATCCCGTAGAAGCCCTTGGCGCCCTTCACCCCGCGGTGCAGCGAGTGCTTGATGCCGAAGACGTCGCCGATCGCGTACGCGGTGGACAGGGACACCGCGAAGGCGCCGATGATCGAGGCGTCCAGCAGCGCGATGGCGAACAGCACGCCGGCCAGGTGCCCGGCCTTGTCCTCGATGCCCCGGGCGACGGCGGCCGCGTCGGAGAAGTGCCCGAAGCCGTCGGTGCCCGCGAAGGCGGCGGCGGTGAGGCCCATCATGGCGGCGGCGCCGACGATCACGATCACGATGCCGATCCAGAGGTCGGCCTTCTCGTACGTCATGAAGCGCGGGGTGATCCGCTTGTCGATGACGTACGACTGCTGGAAGAACAGCTGCCAGGGCGCCACGGTGGTGCCGACGATGGAGATGATCACCAGCATCACGGCCGCCGGTCCGCCCGACCCGCCGGGCATGGCGGGCACCACGAAGTCGTGCGCCATCCGCGAGGTCCTCGGGTGGACCATGAAGTAGATCGGCACCAGCAGCAGCGAGCCCAGGCACAGCGTCACGGCGACCCGCTCGAAGCGCTGGAACGAGCCGGTGAAGGCCGAGGCGATGATGATCCCGGCGGCGAGCACCACCGAGGCCGCCTTCGGCAGGCCCAGGTACCCGGCCGCGAGCGTGACCCCGATGAACTCGGTGACCAGCGTCAGCGCGTTCAGCAGGAACAGGTCGATCACGCTGAACGCGCCCCAGAACTTCCCGAAGCGCTCCAGGATCAGCCGGGCGTGGCCGACGCCGGTGACGGCGCCCAGCCGCAGCACCATCTCCTGGTTGACGTACAGCACCGGGACCAGCATCAGCAGCGTCCACAGCAGCTGGGTGCCGTAGTTCTGCCCGGCCTGGCCGTAGGTGGAGAAGGCGCCGGCGTCGTTGTCGCCGACCATCACGATCAGGCCGGGCCCGACGATCGCGAGCAGGGTCTTCAATCTCGCCGACAGGCCGTGCCGGGGCGTGGTGTCGTCGAGCCGGATGGTGCCGAGCGCGCCCTTGATGTCGCCGACGTGCGCGTCGTCGAGGACGGCCGAACGCGGCTCGGGCGGAGCGGAGTTGAGCGTGGCGTGGGTGGTCATGGGTTTCCTCCCTGGGCCCCGGGGGG
>NZ_JBIVVI010001421.1:0-2068 GCF_044757675.1 Kitasatospora sp. NPDC091257 | reverse complement strand
CCCCACCCAGACCGGCATGGTGGTGCACGGCCTCGACGAGGCCGAACACGGCCTGTACGTCGAGCAGATCACCTTCGTCCTGGACGGCGCCCGCGACCCCGACCTGCTGGCCGCCGCCTGGCAGCACGTCGTCGACCGCACCCCGGTGCTGCGCACCTCCGTGGTGCTGCGCGACGTTCCCGTGCCGCTCCAGGCGGTCCACCGGCAGGCGACGCTCCCGGTCACCGAACACGACTGGAGCGCGCTGGGCGCGGCGCAGCGCGAAGCCCGGCTGGAGGACCTGCTCGCCGAACGGCGGGCCCACCCCCTGGCCCTGGACCGGGCCCCGCTGCTGCGGCTCGACCTGATCCGGCTCGGCCCGGACCGGATCCGGGTGGTCTGGGCCTTCCACCACGTGCTGCTGGACGGCTGGAGCGTCTTCCACGTCCTCGCGGACGTGCTGGCCGCCCACGCCGCCCTCGCCCGCGGCGAGCGGCCCCGACTGCCCGAGCGCCGGCCCTTCGCGGACTACGTCGGCTGGCTCGCGGAGCGCGACACCGGCGCCGCCGTCGAGCACTGGCGCGCCGTGCTGGCCGACCTCACCGCCCCCACCGCGCTGCCCTACGACCGCCGCCCCGCCCCGGGCGACACGGCCCGCTCCGGGGACTGGCTCTCGCACCGGCTGGACGATGCGGACACCGAGCGGCTCCAGGAGTTCGCCCGCCGCCACCGCCTCACCCTCAACACCGTGGTGCAGGGCGCCTGGGCGCTGCTGCTGTCGCGCTGGAGCGGGGAACAGCGGGTCTGCTTCGGCACCACCGTCTCCGGCCGGCCCACCGACCTGGCCGGCTCCGACGGCATCGTCGGCCTGTTCATCACCACCCTGCCCGCCCGGGTCGCCGTCGACGGCCGCCGGCCCTGCGCCGACTGGCTGCGCACCCTCCAGGAGGAGCAGGCCGAGGACCGCCGCTTCGACCACCTGCCGCTGGCCCGGATGCACGCGCTCAGCCAGGTCCCGCCGGGCACCGAGCTGTTCGACAGCCTGGTCGTCTTCGAGAACTACCCGGTCGGCGACGCCACGGCCGGCGCGCACGGCCTGCTGGTGCGCGAACTGGACGCCCGGGAGGCCACCAACTACCCGCTCACCGTGGTGGTCTCGCCCGGCGAGCGGCTCGCCGTGGAACTCGGCCACGACCCGCGCTTCCTCGACCGGGAGACCGCCCGGCGCCTCGCCGACCAGCTGCTGCACACCCTGTCCGCGCTGGCCGACTCGGACGGCACCACCCCGCTGGACGGGCTCGACCTGCTGCCGCCCGGCGAACGCGAGCGGCTGCTGCGCGGCCCGGCCCGCCCGGAGACCGGCCCGGTGCCCCCGGCGACCCTGCCCGCCCTGGTCGAGGCCGCCGTGGACCGGTGGCCGCAGGCCGTCGCGCTGAGCGCGGCCGGCCTGGAGCTGACCTTCGCCGAGGCCGAGGCCCTCGCCAACCGGCTGGCCCACCGGCTGATCGCCCGCGGCGCCGGCCCCGGGCGGCTCGTCGCCCTGCTGCTGCCCCGCTCGGCCGACACCGTGCTCGCCGAACTCGCGGTGGCCAAGACCGGCGCCGCCTTCCTGCCCGTCGACCCGCACTACCCCGAGGAACGGATCGAGGCGATGCTGCGCGACGCGGCCCCCGCCCTGACCCTGGACGCCAAGGAGGTCGCCGAGCTCCTCGCCGCCGAGCCGGCCGGCGCCCCCGGCCACCGGCCCACCGACGCCGACCGGACCCGCCCGCTCGACCCGGACGACCCCGCCTACGTCATCTTCACCTCCGGCTCCACCGGCACCCCCAAGGGCGTCGTCGTCACCCACCGCGGGCTCGCGGCCTTCGCCGCCGCCGAGGCCGCGCACTACCGGGCCGCCCCGGGGGACCGGGTGCTCGCCTTCGCCACCCCCAGCTTCGACGCCTCGGTGCTCGAACTGTGCCTGGCCCTGCCGCACGGCGCCCGGCTGGTGGTGCCCGAGCCCGGCCCCCTGCTCGGCGACCGGCTGGCCGGGCTGCTGCGGGCGGAGCGGATCACCCACACCCTGCTGCCGCCCGCCGCCTCGATC
>NZ_JBIVVI010001420.1:0-2068 GCF_044757675.1 Kitasatospora sp. NPDC091257 | reverse complement strand
GTCAAGTCGGCGTCGGAGGCGGGGCGCTCGCCGTCCACCGGGTCGGCGGGGGCGGGCACGGTCGGCCGGGCGGTGCGGCCGTCGCCGGTGAAGGGGTCGCCGACGAACGCCTCGGGGGCGACGCCGCCCCGGCCCGCCGGGGCCTGCCCGGGCACCCGGCCCGGGGGCAGCGCGGCGGCGGAGGCGGAGAGCGTCTCGCGGCTGGGCATCCCGGCCTGGTCGGGGACGTGTCCGGCGGCCGAAGCCGCTGCGGCGCCCGGCACTTGGGCCGTCCCGCCGACGCCGTTGAGACTGCAGGGCCCCTCGTCGGGATCACCGGAGAGGCCTCCGAAGTCGAGGCCGTACCCGTAGTCGTTCTGTTCCTCGGCGCTCACAACGGACCCCAGATTCCACGACAGCCCCCGTAGTGTGGCAGGGCGCGCGGGAGTGCGCAGGCGCACGGTTCCCCGACGTACGGCGCCGACGGCGCGCGAACGGCGCGCATCGGGACATTGGCTCCAACCACGGGCAAAGGATGGCATAGCGCAGGGACCGGCGGAAGCCGGACCAACCGCCTTCCACTCCTCCGAGAGGCCGTCGCGGGGATGTTCGCCCAGCGTGCGGCGGTGGGGTGTGCGACTCCCGCACCCGGCGCGCGCATCCGGGCCGCGCGCCGGTCCTCCCTCCAACTCCCGTATCCGCCGGGCGTGGCGGACCGGTCGGTCCGGGTATCAGCGCTCCCGCAGGCCGTCCAGCAGGATCTGCAGCAGCCGGTCCGAGGGGCCGGCGGTCGGTTGACCGTCCGTCTGCGGAGAAATCGGCGAGAAACCGCCGGCCGCCTGCGCCGGGACCGACGGACGGGCCGCGTGCACCGGCACCGAGGCCGTCAGCACCAGCACCACGTCCGACACCGTGACGCCCGGACGCAGTTCGCCCGCCGCACCGGCCCGCGCCACCAGGGCGGCCAGCAGCTGGAGCAGCAGCCGGGGATCGGCGTCGGCCGCCGACGGCTCGACCACCCCGCCGGAGCGGGCCTCCTCGCCGCGCAGGTCGAAGCGGACCGCCGCGGGCGGTTCCGGCGCCCGCTGCTCGGGCACCCGGCCCAGTTCCTCCGCGTACCGGAACGCCTCCGGCGGCAGCAGCCGCCCGGCGCCGGTGGACACCGCGCGGGCCAGATAGCCGGCCAGCGCCTCCCAGGCGCCGTCACCGCCGTACAGCGACTCCCGCGCCTGCGCGGTCAGCCACGCCACCTCCTCGGCGGCGATCCGCTGGACCAGCACCTCCTTGCTCGGGAAGCGCCGGTAGACGGTGCCGACCCCGACCCCGGCCCGGCGCGCGACCTCCTCCATCGGCGCGCCGTAGCCGAACTCGCCGAACACCTCGCGGGCCGCCCGCAGCACGCTCTCCAGATTCCGCCGGGCGTCGACCCGCAACCTGGCCCCGGGCACCGGCACCGCGGCCGGCGCGGGCTCGGCCCGGTACGCGACCGCCGAGTACGCCGACCCGCTCTGCGGCGGCAGGTCCACCGGGCCGCGCTGCTCCGGGACCGTGCCCGGTCCGGCCTGTGGTGCACCCACCCGCCCCAACACCTGCTCCTGATCCATCATCCCAACTCTCCCCCGCAGGCGTCCGAAACCGGACCCTGTCGTCGCCCGCCCCTGCACCCCCCGGTGCAGCTCAGCCCGTCAGAAATGACCCGATGACCCATTGCTCGTGCCGCCCGTCCCGTTCCGGTGACCACGGTCGTGCCGCCGTGCCGGGTCCACGTCCGGCTCGGCGCGTCGGCACCGTCCGGGGCCCTGTCCGGGAACTACCCTTCCCCGGATGACTGTCCCCCAGTCGGGTTCTCACGCCAACGCTGGAACTGGCCGTAGTGGCCGCTCCACGGTGCGTCGCCGCCGATTGTCATGGCGACGGCCGCCCCGGTACACAATCCGACCATAGTTCACCACTCTCCGAGGCCGAAAGTGCGTCAGAAAGTCGCCCAGTAAGCACAACTGGCCACGACGGTCACTCGTGTCGCAACCAGCCCCGTACGGACTGTGGACAAGACGACCCCCGCCGGTCCTTCATAGGGGGCGTGATGGGG
>NZ_JBIVVI010001419.1:0-2070 GCF_044757675.1 Kitasatospora sp. NPDC091257 | reverse complement strand
ATCGCCGAGCATCGACCTCAGATATGTCCCCACCCATGACAGGAGCAACGACCGACCTGAACAACCGTCACGGTAGGCACCGTTGCAGTACTAGCGTGATGGCCATGGCAATCACCACTTCCACCGCATCCGTCACCCTCGAGGTGGCCGACCCCGAGGCTGCACACCGCTTCTACACCGCCTTCGGAGTGGACACGCATGTACGCCTGCGGGCGTCCGAGGCAAACTCCACCGGATTCCGCGGCTTCACCCTGGCGCTCACGGTGTCCCGGCCGACCACCGTCGACAGCTTCGTCGGCGCCGCCGTGGACGCCGGCGCCACAGTGCTGAAACCCGCCGCGAAGTCGCTGTGGGGCTACGGCGGCGTCGTCCAGGCCCCGGACGGGACGATCTGGAAGGTCGCGACCTCGGCGAAGAAGGACACCGGCCCGGCCACCCGCGAGATCGACGAGATCGTCCTCCTGCTCGGCGTCGAGGACGTGAAGGCCAGCAGCAGACCAAGGGTGTCAACCACGATGTGGCGCTTGCGCCCGTTGACCTTCTTACCGCCGTCGAATCCCCTGGTCACAGCCGGCACCGATGCGGCGCCTTTCACCGACTGGGCGTCGATGATCCCCGCCGTCGGCTCCCGGTCGCGGCCGACCGCCTCGCGGACCCGATCCCGCAGCCGGTCGTGGAACTCGGCCGTCAGGCCCTTATCGCGCCAGCGTCGGAAGAAGGCGTAGACGCGGTCCCATGCGGGGAAATCCGCAGGCATCGCCCGCCACGTGATACCGCCCGCGACCACGTAGCGCACCGCGTCGACCATCTGCCGATGACAGAAGCCCTCCGGCTGTCCACCCGCCCCTCCAACCAGCCCGGCACCGGCAACGCGGCACGGACCTCGGACCACTCGGCGTCCGTCATGTCCGACGGATACCGGGGCTCCCGGCTCGGACGATTGCTCGCATTCCCGTACAGGTGGGCGAGGCAGTCACACGACCGGGAAGGCGAGTTGGACGACGCGATGGACAGCACGAAAGACCCCAACACCAGGGCCTCCTGACACTCGAATGGAATCGACATCCACGAGCTGTTCGGGAGGCCCTGCCGTCATACCAAGACCGCCGAAAGATCACCCAGACGGGCACCCATAGTCGAACTCACGCCTACCATGATCGATAGAGCAACGACTTCTAAACAGTGCAGGATGACAGCCTGCTGGGTGTACGCCTCGACAGCCACGTGCACCTCGCGGAGAGTGCCAGAGTCGGAGTCCCGAGGGGTGACCGAGACGAACAGTTGTTCCCCCTGAGGGCGCTGAGACACAGCCTGGACAGTCAAGTCCCCGTGCACTACGCCAACTTGGATCACCGAGCGGGCCCTGCTGCGGGAGAAGTGGTTGAAGACCTCTGGAGACTCCTCTGCCATGGGCCCCACACTACGGGTCACACCAACCTCGGTTGCCATGAACGATCGCACGGGACCCGCCCCGGACACTCCCTTCGCCTGCCTGTGACACCCTGAGCCCATGCACACCCCAGCCGACGCGTCCACCCCGGGCCTCCACCCCGATCCCGAGCAGGTGCTCACCGACTGGCTGACGACCACCCCGCTCGGCGACAGCGCCCAGCTGAACTACCCGCGCGAGGTCAAGCGCTGGATCGCGTACATCGGGGACCGGGTCTGGGCCGCCGGCGGCCGCGACGTCAAGGACTGGGCCGCTGCCGCGGACAACGCCCGCACCCGCGCCTTCCTCGTCAGCGCCGTGCGCGGCTTCTACCAGCACGCCCAGCGCTTCGACCCCGGCATCGTCAACCCCGCCCCCAAGACCCTGCGCCCCTCCGTCGCCGACCTCCCCGGCCGCCCCGCCCTCACCCGCGCCGAATCCACCCTCTACGTCTCCGCACTGGACCGCTACAGCGGCCTGATGCCCCACCGCGCCCGCGCGCTCGGCTACCTCGTCCTCGGCCGCGGCCTGCGCGCCCACCAGGCCGTCGCCCTCGACGTCGAGGGCATCGTGCGCGAGCAGCACCGCACCACCGCCCTCGTCACCCTCAAGGGCGGCGGCACCGGGTTCCAGGAGCTCCC
>NZ_JBIVVI010001418.1:0-2074 GCF_044757675.1 Kitasatospora sp. NPDC091257 | reverse complement strand
CCCGGCGGCCCGGGAGGGTCAGAGCCAGCCGTCGAGCGCGGCCAGGAAGCCGGCCGGGTCGTCCCGGTGGACGGTGTGGCCCGAGCCGGGCACGGTGCGCACCTCGAAGCCCCGGGCGCGCAGCGCCCGGGCGCTGGACGCGTCCACCAGCAGGCTGCGGTCGGCCAGCACCGCCAGCGAGGGCACCGCCGGCCGGGTCGGCAGGTCCGAGCGCTGGTCGGCCAGGGCCCACGCCGAGTCCTCGTCCCAGGCGGCCGCGGCGGCGAGTTCGGCGTCCACGTCGTCCGGCTCCCAGCTCGGGCTGAGCGCGACGATCTGCTCCCGGGTGAGGTGCCTCAGCTCCGCCATCACCCGCGGGTCCATCCCGGTCTGGGCGAACCGCCAGGCCGGATCGACGTACACCGCGCGGGCCGGCTCCAGCCGTTCGACCGCGCCCGCCAGCGCGATGCCGCCCAGCGAGTGGCCGATCGCGAGCTCGACGCCGGTCGGCAGGTTCTCCACCAGGTCGTCGGAGTACGCCTCCAGGGGGTAGCGCTCCAGCGGGCTCCCGCCGGTGCCGCGCGGGCTGCGCCCGTGCCCGCGCAGGTCCACCGCGAGCACCCGGTAGCCCCGCTCGGCCAGCGCCGGACCGATCAGCCGCCAGGTGCGGTGGTCGGACATGATGCCGTGCACCAGCACGGCCAGCCGGTCCCCGCGGCCCCACTCCCGGGTGTGCAACTTCATCGCGCTGTGCCCCTTCTGACGTCGCGTACGGCCGGACCACGGCAAGGGCCCGCCCGGACGCACAACGTCCGAACGGGCCCCAGGCCTCCCGGTGGCTCGAACCCGCCGGTCCGGAGCCCGGACTCAGAAGCCGAGCTTGCGCAGTTGCTTGGGGTCGCGCTGCCAGTCCTTGGCGACCTTGACGTGCAGGTCCAGGTAGACCGGCGTGCCGAGCAGCGCCTCGATGTGCTTGCGGGCGGTGGTGCCGACGTGCTTGAGCCGCGAGCCCTTCGCGCCGATCACGATCGCCTTCTGGCTCTGCCGCTCGATGTAGACGTTGGCGTGGATGTCCAGCAGCGGGCGGTCCGCCGGGCGGCCCTCGCGCGGCAGCATCTCCTCGACCACCACGGCCAGCGAGTGCGGCAGTTCGTCGCGCACGCCCTCCAGCGCGGCCTCGCGGATCAGCTCGGCGACCATGATCTGCTCGGGCTCGTCGGTGAGGTCGCCTTCCGGGTAGAGCTGGTCGCCCTCCGGCAGCAGCTTGGTGAGAAGGTCGGCGACCAGTTCCACCTGCTTGTCGCCCACGGCGGAGACCGGGATGATCTCGGCCCACTCGAAGCCCAGCTCGATGCCGAGCTGGTGGATGGCGATCAGTTGCTCGGCCAGGCGCTTGGAGTCGACCAGGTCGGTCTTGGTGACGATGGCGACCTTCGGGGTCTTCTTGATCCCGGCGATCTCCTTGGCGATGAACTTGTCGCCGGGGCCGATCTTCTGGTCGGCGGGCAGGCAGAAGCCGATCACGTCGACCTCGGCCCAGGTGGTGCGGACCAGGTCGTTGAGGCGTTCGCCGAGCAGGGTGCGCGGCTTGTGCAGGCCGGGGGTGTCGACCAGGACGAGCTGGGCGTCCGGGCGGTGCACGATGCCGCGCACGGTGTGCCGGGTGGTCTGCGGGCGGTCGGAGGTGATCGCGACCTTCGTCCCCACCAGGGCGTTGGTCAGGGTCGACTTGCCCGCGTTGGGCCGGCCGACGAAGCACGCGAACCCGGAGCGGTACGAGGAGGAAGGGGCATTCATGGGCTCCATTCTCCCTGATCACCGGAGCCCCGCCGTCCGGGCCCACCCCCGGGGGTGTCCGGGGGCGCGTTCAGGCCTTCTTCCCGCCCTTCCCGCCCTTGCCGTCGGTGGGGATCAGCGAGACCACCACCAGCACCAGCAGGAAGCCGAGCGAGCCGAAGAGCCAGAGCTCCGACTTGGTCTCCTGCCACTTGCCCAGCCCCATCACGAACTTGCGCATCAGGTCGGAGATCTGGCGGGACAGGTAGCCGAGGCCCCAGCCGGCCAGCATGGCCGGGAGGAAACCGGAGACCGCCCC
>NZ_JBIVVI010001417.1:0-2079 GCF_044757675.1 Kitasatospora sp. NPDC091257 | reverse complement strand
GCCCCCGCCCACTCCCCCGCCCGGCGGGGGAGTGGGCGGGGGCTCGTACGGGGCGTCGGGGGCGGGGTCGGTCGGTCGCCGGTCTGCGCTCGGCTACGCGGCTTGGCGGCGGTTGTGCAGGCGGGCGATACCGAGCATGGCGTGATGGACGCCGTCGCCCTTGAGACGGCAATCGCGCAGGATCTTCCAGGCCTTCATCCGGGCGGAGACGTGCTCGACGCGGGCTCGGACCTGCTTGTGGTCGCGGTGGTGCTCGGCCTGCCATTCGGTGAGTTCGCCTTCCCTGTCAAGCCGGCGTGTTGAGGAAGCGGCGCCCAACTGGTCCCGTCGTGACGCGCACAGGTGATGGCCGGCTGCGCCCCCAGTTCTCTCCGCGCCCCCAAGGCTGGTGGCGGTCGGACGTGCTGGACGGGCACATGACAGATGTCGATCGCAACCCATCCCGGGGCCGCAGCCGTGACGGAACGGTTACCGTACGGGTGCGAATCATGTCGGCGGCGACTAGGCTTGACAGCAAGCCCAGTGGTTCCTGGGATCATCTGCCCCCATTGTCTCCACTGCATTTTGCGTGCGCGCGACACGTCTTCACTGATTCTTAAAGCTCCCCAAGCATAGAGATTGTGACAGACGGGAGAGCCTCATGCTTATTTTTGTCATGACGTGCATGGCAGTTGTCCTGGTAGGCCTCATGGTCCGCCTTTCGCGACCTGCCTATGCCGATCTGAAGTGCGGTGACGCACCCATGTACTTTGACGGCGGACTCGTCGTCACATGGTCGGGGCCCGCCCCCGAAGAGGCACGGGTGAGGGTGGCGAACGGCGGTATCTTCGAGCGGGTCGAGCAGGCCACCGGGCCAGGGATTCCGTCGGACTACCCTGAGAAGTACTTGAAGAACCTTCGCACGTCCGAGGTGTTCAACGCCTGCACTGCATGGACTCCCGACGAGCTGGTGCGCTGGCAAGGACGCCACGGAATCGAGATGGAGCCCGAAGCCCTGAGCGTCTACGAAAGCTATCTCAAGAGCGGCAATACCATCTTCATGGCGCTGGTGGACCATCCGAGCGTCACTGATCCTGGATCATTCGTGGCCTGCAGCCTGGTACTCCAGCGCGCCGTGATCGTCTACAACGGCGGGCGTCAGGACCTGTTCCTCCGCTCATATTTCCACAGCGCGCGGGAAGACTCGTCAGAGTTTGTCAACTTCGCACCTGGCGGCAGTGTTCACTATTCATTCAAGACCGATACCGTCTGGTTCCCTCTGGAGCTGACCCGGTTCATCTCCGAGCCGTCCTCGTACGTCGAGCTGGATATCGTCACCTCCGAGGGATTCGACGAGGGCCTTCTTCCGGCCCCGTTCTCGGCGCGAGAAAGCGGCTATGTGCTTCTGGGGGACATCAAGTACCAGGCGAGGCGGGCCTCGGCTGTCCTCAGCATCGGAGATCAACATCGCGCCATCCCCGACTTCAGGCTAAAACTTGGCCGTTGAAATTCCACACCTGCCCCGCCGAGGAATCGCGGGGCAGGCTTTCCGACGGCCGGCTGGGGGAACGACCAGTGCACCCTGCGGAGATCATATACCTGACCGGATTGGCGCTGGCAGTCATTGCCGTGACTTCGCTGACCTGTTTCGTTCGGATAGCAACGGAGTCCATGACGCCGACACTACTTGTCGACGACCGTCTCCTGGTCGTCCGGAGGCCGGTACTGACGCGGCACTGTCCCGCTCGCGGCCAGGTCGTGGTCTTCACCTCCGGTACCGACGGGCGCAGGATGGTCAAGCGCGTCGCCGCCACAGGAGGGGACAGCGTTCTTGTCGGCGGCAGCGCCCGGGCGGACGGCTCGATCGACAACGACACGCGGGTTGACGTACCCCTGGGCAGAATTTTCGTACTGGGAGACAATCGAGGGGTTTCACGCGACTCACGAGAATACGGGTGCATCAGTTCTCGGCAGGTAACAGGCCGGGTTATTCTCGTCGTATGGCCGCCACGTCGATTGCGGGTAGTCCGGTGACAGCCGAAGACCGTACGCGGGAACGGGCTCCACCGGGCGGGGGCGGGTACGGGCTGCCCGGTGGAG
>NZ_JBIVVI010001416.1:0-2082 GCF_044757675.1 Kitasatospora sp. NPDC091257 | reverse complement strand
GGTATCACCCGGTACCCCGGTAGCCCCGCGGAAGTTCGCGCTCCAGTGCGACGACCCGCACGGCCCGCCCTCCTAGGCTGGCCCACGATGAAAACGCCCACCAAAGCCGACGCCCGCGCGTTCGCACTGCGCCAACTGCGCGCCCTGCGGCACCACCTGACCACCCCGAGCGAGGACGAGACCCCGCTGCTCGGCGACTCCCGGCGGCGCTGGGTGCGCCGACTGCCGTACATCGTCGTGATCGCCCTGCAGGGCTCGCTGATCCCCACCGGGATCGCCAACCTGGTCAGTTTCTACGACCTGGTGCTGCCGGTGGCCGCCGCGCTCACCATCGCCCAGACCACGCCGCTGTTCCTCGCCGTCACCCGGCCGCTGACCGCCTGGTGGATCAGCGCCGCCGCCATGGTCGCCACCGCCAGTATCACCGCCCGCCACCACCAGCTGATGGGCAGTTGGCCGTGGACGGCCCCGATGATCATCGCCTACGTCTTCCTGCTGCTCGCGCTCGCGCTGCGGGAGAGCCGGGCCACCGTGGTCTCGGTCTGGGTGGCCACCGTCCTGCTCACCGCGCTCACCACCACCCTCGGCCTGCCCCGCTCCGGCGACGGCACCACCGTGCTGCTGATCGCACTCAGCGGCGCCGCGCTGCTGCTCGGCTGGGCCGTCCGGGACCGCGCCGTGGCCCGCCGGCTGCTCACCGAGCAGGAGCACATCAGCGAGGCCGAACGCGAACGCCGCACCCTGCTGGAGGAACGCGCCCGGATCGCACGGGAGTTGCACGACGTGGTGGCGCACCACATGTCGGTCATCGCGGTGCAGGCCGCCAGCGCGCCGTACCGGATCACCGGGGTGCCGGACGAGGCCGCCGAGGAGTTCACCGCGATAGCCGGCACCGCCCGCGAGTCGCTGGCCGAGATGCGCCGACTGCTCGGCGTGCTGCGCAGCGAGGAGTCCGGCGGGGAGAAGGCACCGCAGCCCGGGGTCGGCCAACTCGCCCAGCTGGTCGAGACGGTGGGCCGGGCCGGGGTGCCGGCCGAGCTGACGGTGGAGCCGGACCTGGTGGACCTGGTGCCGCAGGCCGTCGGCCTGTCCACGTACCGGATCGTGCAGGAGGCGCTGGCCAACGTGGTGCGGCACGCCCCCGGCGCGCGGACCTGGGTGTCGCTGACCGCGGACGGCCCGGCGCTACTGGTGACGGTGGTCAACGCGCCCCCGCCGGAGCACACCGAGTCGCTGGAGGCCTCGGCCGAGGGCACCGGGCAGGGGCTGGTCGGAATGCGTGAACGCGTCCGGCTGGTCGATGGCAGGCTGGACACCGGCCCGCTGCCGGACGGCGGCTTCAAGGTGGCCGCCGTCCTGCCCCTCGACCGTCCAGACACCCCCCGGGAGACCACCGCATGACCATCCGCGTGATCATCGTCGACGACCAGGCCATGGTGCGCGCGGGCTTCGCGGCCCTGCTCAACGCCCAGAGCGACATCGACGTGGTGGGGGACGCGGCGGACGGCGCCCAGGCCCTGGAGGTCAACGGCCGCACCCACCCGGACCTGGTGCTGATGGACGTCCGGATGCCCGTCATGGACGGCCTGGAGGCGGCCCGGCGGCTGCTCGACCCGGCCGTGCCGGGCGCCCACCGGCCCAAGGTGCTGATGCTGACCACCTTCGACGTGGACGACTACGTGTACGAGGCGCTGCGCGCCGGGGCCAGCGGCTTCCTGCTCAAGGACGCCCCGCCGGCCGACCTGATCGCCGCGGTCCGGGTGGTCGCGGCCGGCGAGGCGCTCCTCGCCCCCTCGGTGACCCGCCGGCTGATCGAGGACTTCGCCCGCACCCGCCCGGCCAAGCGCCACGACCCCAAGGTGCGGCTCAACGGCCTGACCCCGCGCGAGACCGAAGTGCTGGAGCTGATCGCCCGCGGCCTGTCCAACCAGGAGATAGCCGCCAAGCTGGTGCTCGCCGAGCAGACCGTCAAGACGCACATCGGGCGCATCCTCGCCAAGCTCGGCCTGCGCGACCGCGCCCAGGCGGTCGTCCTGGCCTACGAGTCCGGCCTGGTGACCCCGGGTCAGTAGCGGCTGACCC
>NZ_JBIVVI010001415.1:0-2083 GCF_044757675.1 Kitasatospora sp. NPDC091257 | reverse complement strand
GTGCGGGGGACATGGGCGTTCCCTCCGGGGGCCGGACCCTTTGGTCTGGTGAATGAACCTTCATCTCGGGCGGCACGCTACCACCGTCAGTCTGTTCATTGAACCCTCAAGGGGGGTGGACTAGGCTGACGCCCATGGCCCTGGGAACCGACTACGAACTGCAGGAGTGCGCACTGGCCCGCGCCCTGGAGGTGGTCGGCGAGCGCTGGAGCCTGCTGATCGTGCGCGACGCGTTCTACGGGGTGCAGCGTTTCAACGACTTCCTCGCCCACCTCGGCATCCCGCGCGCCGTCCTCACCTCGCGCCTCAACGCCCTGGTCGCGGCCGGGGTGCTGCGCAAGGAGCCGTACCAGCGGGCGCCGCTGCGCCACGGCTACCTGCTCACCGGGACCGGCCTCGAACTCTGGGGCCCGCTCTACCAGCTGAGCCGCTGGGGTGGCCGGCACGCCACCGACGGCGGCTCGTACCACCTCTTCGCGCACGCCGACTGCGGCACCGACCTCGACCTAGCGGGCGTCTGTCCCGCCTGCGGCGGCGGGCCCGTCCCGCCGACCGCGGTCGTCATGCGCCCCAACCCCGCCCGCGCCGGCTCCCACCGGGAGGACCCGGTTTCCCGCGCCCTGGTCCGCCCCCACCCGCTGCTCGAACCGATCGCCTCGGCGGCGCCCCCGACCGGCTGACCGCCGGCCCGCACGCCGACGGGGCCGCACGCCGACGGGGCCGCCGGCGTCGTGCCGACGGCCCCGCCCGGGACCGCTGTCACCCGGGAGCGGCGACCGGGGACAGCCCTCAGGGGGTGAAGCGCACCTCCGGGTTGGCGGCGCTCGGCCCGTCGAGCAGCGGTTGCGGGACGCCCTTCAGCTGGAGGTCGAAGAAGGCCCCGACGTACTGCCGGGTGAGCGCGAGGGCGCGCCCGCTCCCGAGGGTGGTGTACGGGCCCTTGGGGAGGCCGAGTCCCTCGATGAAGACCGGGAGGTCGGTGAAGCTGCCGTGGTCGGAGCCGTCGACGGTCAGCAGGCGCTTCCAGCCGTCCAGCCGGCCCCAGCTCGTGACCCAGGACGGGTCCTCGGTGCCGTCGGACAGCGGGTGGCCGATCATCATGAACGGCTTGCCGCCGAGGCCGGACTCGGGCACCAGGTAGTGCATGGTGCCGTCCATGTTCACCCCGGCCCGGATCCGGTCGTCGGTGAGCAGGGCGGGGACGGTGGAGGCGCCACCGGCGGAGTGCCCGGCCATGCCGATCCGGTCGCGGTCGATCAGCCGGGCGTAGCGCCAGGCCGGGTGCGGGCGGTCGGTCAGCCGGTCGATGACGAAGGAGACGTCCTTCGCCCGGCCCGCCTCCAGGCGTGCCGCGGCTTCGTCGCCGACGACCGTGCCGCACGCCGCGCAGGGGAGCGTCCGCCCGTCGGGGAAGGTGGTCCCGGTGTTCTCGTAGGTGTGGTCGATCACCGCGACGACGTAGCCGTGGCTGGTCAGGTCCTCGGCGAGGCCGCTGAGCGTGGCGCGCGGCATGGTGAAGCCGGGCGACAGGACCACCAGCGGGTAGTGGCCGCCCTGCGGGCGCGCCCCGGACTCCGACCACGTCCGGGTTCCGGACACCGCCTCGGTCGGAATGGTGTTGCCCGCGACCTTTCCGTCCAGCAGTGCCCGGGCGGCCGCGGGCGTCATGTACGGGGCGGGGGTGCCCGTCCCGGCCTGCGCGGGGTAGTACATCGAGACCATCAGCTGACGCGGACCGGAGGCGGGCACCCACGGGTCCGGACGGTTCCGGTCCACCAGGTGCAGGACCTCCTGCCCGACCGCGTACGGCCCGGTCGGGCGGGGGAGTTCGATCCGGGCGGCGGCCCGGTCGGCCGGGCCGGCGGCAGTGTCGGCGGCTGCGGTGCCGGAGTTGACGGGCGGCGCGGCCAGGGCCGGCGCGGCGGCGGCGACGGACAGCGGAAGTGCGAGCAGCAGGGCCGCCGCGGCGGCGGTCGTACGGAGTCGGCTCATGCCAGCGACGGTAGGTCGCGGGCAAGGGAACTGACGTCCGCTCAGCGGCGTACTGATCCCTTCCGGGAAGGGCTGCCGGCGCCCCTTAGGG